>JBFJXT010000037.1:0-12122 GCA_041623015.1 Thermoplasmatota archaeon
CCACCAAGATTGTTCGCATCATGCAAACACAAAAGTTGAGGGGGAAAAGGATTCGCGCTGAGCGATTTGATTCTGCTAGGCCTAGACAACGGTGATGGTGCCGGCTTCGTCGAAGGTGTGCGCATAGATTTCGCCCTTGTCATTGGTCGGGCTGCCGCTGGTCCAGATGCCATCTTCGGACTGCGTGTTGTGGCTGCCGCCTTCGTTGATCCAGACCACCGTAGCGCCGAGGGGCACCTGGGCGTCTTTGGGGCTGAATTTGTTGCTGGGCAACATCTTGATGATGTATCGGCCCTCGTCGTCCTGTTCGGGCGTGACGGGGTCAGACCCGGAGGAACCGGTGCAACCGGAGAGCACAATGGCGGCCACGAGCAGGGATGCTGCAAGGATGCGCATGGAAGGGGGCCCAGCCGGGCCGGTGCATAGCGGTTTTGGCAGGGGCGCGCCCTGTGCCCCTTGTGTCCGAGCCTGTTCCTGTCCATGACAACCACTTCCATTGCAAGCCGGATGGCTGGAAGGGCATGGATGCGGTGCGGGAGTTTCAAGCGGCGGGGGGCACCAGTATTGCCCATGTGCGGTTGCCGGCGTATTCGCGCACCGCAGCAGAATTCGAGGCGTCTTGCGCAGCGCATGTGGCCTATAGCCAGAAAATCCGTGACGACACCGGGTTGACTGTTTGGTCTGCGGTGGGGCCGTACCCCTTGGAGCCCCTGAAACTCGCCAAGACCGAGGGCTGGGCAGCGGCCAAAGACTTCGGCCGGGCTTGCTATGACATTGCCGCGAAGTTCTGCGACGAGGGCCTAGCACACTGCATCGGTGAAGTGGGCCGGCCGCATTTTCCCGTAGACTCCGAAGCCTGGGAGCACAGCAACGCATTGTTGGAGTATGGCATGGGCAAGGCGAAGGATGCCGGGGTTCCCATCATGCTGCACACGGAGCACACGGAGCCAGCGCAAATGCTTGAATTTGGACAAATGGCCGACAAGGCGGGCCTTGGCCGCGATCGGGTCATCAAGCACTATTGCGGACCCCTTGTGACCGAACCGGAGCACCACGGGCTGGTGCCGAGCGTCATCGCCGGGCGCAGCAACATTCGCAAGGCGCTGGCCAATAGTCCCGAAGGGCGGTTCTTGCTGGAGACGGACTACATCGATGAGCCAACGAGGCCCAACGTGGTGATGCCGTGCAATACGGTGCCCAAGCGGGTCATGGGATTGTTGCAAAATGGCGAGCTATCCGAAGCTCAAGCGTGGAGCATTGGCCATGAATGGCCGGAGCGGCTCTACGGTCCAGATCCTTCCTTGTAGAGGGTCTTGGGTCGGAACCGACCTTCTTCAACGGTCCATTCGGCGTCCGCCATGAGGCGCATGGGGTCGTCGATGTATTCCTTCCACAATCGGCCATCGCGGGTCCCAAGCGCTTCTTCCTGGGGGATGGTGTTGTCGGGGTCATGGCCAGCAAATCGCACCATGCGGCGTCGAATTTCGGCCATGGGCATCCGTGTGAGGCTTGCCACTCGGTCAAGCTCCGGTTGCGGGGGCAGTAACATGCGTGGCGGACGGGCCACGTAGCTCGCCAAGACGAGCAAAGAATCGCGGCGGGTCCACCCGGACGGGTCGCGCACGGGTCGGTCAGAACGGTATCCCTTCAAGGCCTTGGCGGCTTTTACCACGCAATATTCCCCACAAGGCATTCTCTATTTCCGGCCGATTATGATTGGAATGGAAGCGTTTAGAATGTCAATACGCCATCTTTGCTCATGGTCGAGCCGGGGCAAGCATTGCAACGCGCGCTGCAATCACTCACGGATGGGCCCGGTGATTCCACTTCCATTGAAGGTGCAAAGGTCAATGCGCTGGAGTCCATTGCATGGTCCCTCATTGGCTTGCTCTCTGAACGGGTCGACGATCCATTGGTGGAAGATTTGACCTCCGCGCTGCAATCCTACGGCTTTGTGACCGTCCCTAGCCAATAAGGCGCCGTCGCTGGACCCATGATTCAGCGTTAGCTTGCCCAGGAATGGGCGTCAAGAAAAAGAAAGGAAGAGGCGGGGCCGTGGCCCGGTTGTTCGCTTATTCGCCCTTTTCGAGCACGCGAACGTGTTCACCCTTGACGGTGATGGGGATGGGCACCATGGAATCGATGAGTTCCACCGTGATTTCCTCACGAGCGTCGTCCACCTTGGTGACCTTCGCCTTTTCGCCACGGAATGGACCGCTGACGAGTTCAACGATGTCTGCCATGCCAATCTTGGCCACGGCACTCACAGGCGTCAAGAAGTGAGCAATTTCACTGAAGGGAGTGTCCACCGGCTTGCGCTCGGTGATGATCTTGCCTCGGCGGTCCTAGACGAAGTTGCCTTGCTCGTCGAGGATTTCCACGTCTTGGCTCACGAGGGCACGGGCGTAAGACACGCCGCGAATGCCCTTCTGGATGGCCAAGGGGTCCACGGTCTCAATGAAGAGGTAGCCGCGAAGTTCCTGGGGGGCCAGGAGGCTGATGATTGGGATGTTGAAGCGGCGGGCCTTGTTGCCAAGCATCTCGATGACGCGGCGTTCTTGGCCGACCTGAGTCTTCAGAACAAGGATTTGGGTGTCGGGGGCAAAGACGCGCTCTTCAGCGTCCTCGGTGCCGGCGTCCTCAAGCGCAGCGTCCTCGGCGGCGTCAGGGGCGGTCGGTGCATGTGTGTCTTCTCCGGGTAGAATGCCCAGTCCGCCATCGTCGTCCATCGAAATCACTCCGGGGTGCTGCCGCTGGGAGAAAACCAGGGCAAACGCCGCGACTTGGGCGTCTGATAAAAGGTTTGGCCGACGGTTTATGCCGTGGCTTCAAGGGTTGCGGAAGGGGAATGGATGAGGAATTTTGAACGCCGTTCCTGGTGAAATTGGCTTAGAGGCCAATGACGCCTTGGAGCCAGTCCATCAGGAGGAAAATGACGAAACCGATACCGCCGATGACGGCGATGCCAACCAGAACAATGTTGCTGGTTTGCTTGAATTCTTCAGGCTCCGGTTTGCGGGCCATGCGCAACACACGGGCGTAGCGACCCTTGCCGAAGGAGTTGATCTTCTTCTCGACCTTGCGCTGGGCTGCCCAGCTTTTGTCCAAGAACGTGCGCTCACTCATTGTGCGCGTCCACCGGAGGTGCGTTGATAAGCGTTGGCTGGGGAGGTCCGAGTATCCAGACGAAAATGCCATGGGTTTGTTCGGTTCAGCGCACCTATGGAAAGGATAGCAAAGCGTGGCCCGTTGGCCGCTTCGGTCGTGGTGGTCTTTCTGAGTGCCGCTTTGTCCGGTTGCGTCAGTGAATCAGACTCGGGCGACGTTGGTCATGAACTTCACGTGTACCAATTTACCATGGAAGGGTCCAATGTGGCGGTTCCAGGCGTGGATCACGGTTGGTTGTTCAAGCTGCACAATCCCTCGAATGAAACGGTCACCTTCTGGGTGGGTGCGTATGGCGTCCACTTGGCAACACTAGGCCCAGCCACAGCCGATGGTTGGATGACTGTGCCCGAAGCGCCTGAATTGGCCGTGGGAGTACTTGGTGAATCCCTGGTCTGGGGCGGAGCCGTGGAGCTTTCTCCCGACGAACACGTTGCCTACTTGGCCAATGTCCAACACTACACCGGCACCGAGGCCGGATTGAAATTCGTTGGTGAAACCGGCGCAATCCTTGATGTTCCCGTGGACGTGACACCCGGCACCGATGGCACATTGGTCCTTCCCGGCGACCACGTGCAAACGGTTACCGTGGGTGTCTGGCTCAACGGCACCAGTTTCTACACCAACAGTGGCGCCCTGCTGAACGACCCCAAATTCCCTGCGGGCGGCAACATTGACCTCGATGCAGCAAAGGGCCAAACGGATTTGCTCCCCATCTACGTCTACGGCGAAGACCGCACGGAACAACCAGAAGGCAGCAAAGACACCTGCCACTTCACCACCATCACCGGATACAACGCCATCATGCAGCAACAATCGGAGTTGAGCAGCCGCGTCGGCTGGATGGCTCCCGAAGATGCGTACACACGCGCCGGCGCCGAAGGTCACTTCCTGTATGGGGATGCGCTGGTGTTCCTGAATACGATCGTTGTCCACGATGGCAGCACCGAGATGGCTGACGCCGCGCCTTCGCCCACGGGTGCCTGCTTTGATCCCACGCGCAATGTTCCCGCATTGCCTTTGCCTCTGTAAATGCAAGGCCCCGGCAATGAGTTGACTAGCTTGGGGTCACGTGGGAGCCGTCGTGAATGAATGACCAATCGTCCTCGGGCGCAAACCCGTAGAACACGTGGACAAACATCTCAAACGGTTGTTCCACGGCTAATCCGGCTTCAACCACTTCGGGTACACCTTCCTGTCCGGAAAAGAGACTGACAATCAACTGTTGCTCAGAGGTGATTTCCACGCGATCGGCCGGGGTGGCCAAGATGAGTGGACTCACTCCGTCCTTCTCGTGGTAGACATCGAGGGCGCAGGCCGAGGCAAGGGTGCCATTGACGCACGTTTCTCCGCTGCTGTGGGTGAGTCGCATACGATCGGCTGTGCGCACATTGGATTCCCAAATCGCCTCCGATTGAATCCACTCTGGGCTGCCTCGGGTGAGCTCGGTGTTCCAGAAGTAATCAGTACAGCACGCAAAACTGGTGACATTATCGCCCGCAACCGCCAACGCGCCACCGGATTCTAGGGCTCCGGCAATCTGGAACGCCTCAATCCACCAATTAGGAGAAACGGCTCGGATTTGGATGGTCAGCAAGGGGGGCGCGTCTTCGCCGGCGGTGACGATCCCGTGGGTCTCCTTGGGAAGGTGGCCGGGGTGGGTGACTTGGATGCGATACGTGCCGGCGTCGAGTCCGTCAATACCGAACCGCCCCTTCTCGTCGGTGGTGATATTTTGTCCCGCTCCCAAGAGGGTCACGAGGGCGCCCTCTACAGGGGTGATGGTTTGGTCCACCACGACGCCGGCGAGGATGCCGGTGTGCTCAGTTGCCACGAGTCCTTTGAATGGTTCCTCAGTGGCATTGTCGGCACACCCAGCCATCAAGATTGTGGCTGCGAGCAGCATCGCACGGCGCATGGCCTTGCCATAGGTGGCCCGGCCATCAACTTTCTAGCTGCTTAGGGTACGATTGAAATCCATGGGTGTGGGGTGGGGGGTGCATCCATCGTGCTTGCTCAAAGGCCTCTGGGGACCGCAACCGTCGAGTGTGGTGGCGGCCTGGCCAAGATTGTGACGGACGTCCTGGAATCCATTCCTCCAGAGATGTGCGTCCGTTGCAAAGCCGCCCGCAGCTTGTGTGGGATAGATCCATGCCCCCTGTTGCAACGAGTCCGGGGCCACTTGCCAAAGATGCAGTTGCCTGGCAAGGACTTGTTTGGGAGCAGCCCCCCAAGTATGTTTGTGGGGCGCCACGGCTACCCGCGTGTCAACGTCGGGCCCATGCTCCCTGCCGAGCACTTGTCGCCGGAGCTTGCCCGGAATCTTGACGCGCCCCGAGAATGGATCGATTCTCTGACGGTTCCCGATGTAGTTGGGCTTCGAAGCTCCCTGGTTCGCACCACCCACTCGGTTCGGGTCGCCGACGCCGCAAGCAACCCGGATCGCATCACGCGGTTGAGTCAGGAGTTGGCCGTGGCGGCTCGCCCGGTAGACACAGAGGTTCATTTGCGAAAAATGCCAAGCTTCAGTGTTGCCCACGTGGGGGCATTCGCGGCACCTCACGGTCCGGTGGTGGAAGTGGAGCGCGCAGAGCTTACCGAGAACGTGCGCGTGGAAAACCCCGTTGAGCGGGCCACCGGAGACACGGATTTACGGGCGTCTTCTGCGGTGGTGGAGATGTTTGATCACGGCGTCGATCCGTATCAAATGGAACGGATTCTCAGTGCGGGGATGCTGGGCGTTTCCAAGCGTCGAAAATTGGTGCCCACGAGATGGGCCATCACGGCCACCGATGATACTCTTGGCAAGGCACTCATTGACCGTTTGCACGGCTTGCCCACCGTTGATAAGCCTCAGGTTCACTTTGCCCAACGATTTGGAAATCGCTTCCACATCCTGCTTCTGCCCCGGATTTGGGGCTTTGAGTTGGTGGAAAGTTGGCAGCAAGGGTCCTTCTGGGCGCAAGGTCGAGCCCATACTCCGCAGGACATGACGTCGGCAGCGCCGCCCGCGGTGGATTGGGAAGATCATCGGGGCCGAACAGAATATGCCCACAACACCACCGGGGGCTACTATGCCAGTCGCTTACCGGTGTTGGAGCATATGCTTGCGACCGGACGCCAAGCCACGGCCATCGTGCTGCGAGAAATTACGGACGAATACACGACACCGCTGGGTGTCTGGGTGGTGCGGGAGGCGGCTCGCTGCGCACTCGAATCGAAGCCGTTGGTGTTCGAGGACACTGAGAGTGCGCTTCGCCATGTGGATCGACATGCACGATTGAAGGAGTGGCGCAAGTATGCTGAGTTCTTGCCACACGTGCTACGACAGCGCACATTGGAGTCCTACTGAAGGGCCTCTACATTGGGCCAACTTGGAAATCTCCCCTAGAAACGTCCCAAAACCCTTAGGGAAATATGGAAAACCCAGGGAATGCTTAACTCAAAACCTTGAGTAATATGGTTGAAATCCATGATATCTGTGGTACTTTCGGGGCGTCGGTTGGTTCCGGCACTCCTCATGACAATGGCAATGCTCGTTCCTACCGCCCACGCACAAGGAACTGAAACAACCCAAGATGCCCTAGAAGGCTGCATCGGCCAACCGATTGTGTTCGACCCCTTTGCCACCTGCATTGGCCAACTGCCGCCCCAATGCGAACCCCTCGTGAACCCGGAAGAAACAGCCGCCATTACGAATACCTGCAGCTTCGTTTGGGATCAATACATCACATCAAATTCTGAGCCAGAAAGGCAGGATGACTCCGAGCAATACTGGGGCATCATGGAATGCGTTGACACCCTCCAAAATGAGATGTATCTCTACCACTGCATCCCGCCAAAACCGCGCTTCTGTAACCCGGGCTGGATTGAATACGACCCGGATGGGCCGAGCGTCTACCCCGTCCTAAACCCTGGATGTGAAGAGGTCTACTGGCAGTACATCGTGTATCTCATCCAGGTGTAATTCCCTTGAAGCCACAATGCCCGCCAGGATTCCTGGCTATCGCAGCGTTAGCGCTTCTTCTTCCTTTGGCTTCGGCGGATGAAGACGGCCACTTTGAAGTCCAACAAGTGCAGTGGGATGCCATTTCGCTCATGACTGGCGATGGACTCCTCATTGACCGAGACTACCAAGGAAACCCCAGTTTCCAAGTTGAAGCGGAACTTCTCAGGGTGGAAACTGACTCGCGGATGATTGACGCCACCGCGTTTCGCTCACAAGCCAAAACCACCGTGCGCACATTCGAGCATGCCCTCGTATCCGGGTCTGCGGCTCGCGCCGACGGGCGGGTCCTGATTCAGGGCCTCGACTCGGTAGTGGTTCCAGAATGGCAGGGTGCATTATGTGGGCGGGCAGAATCTGCACCCACTGAATCCTACGTGTATCGAACCCAATTGGAAGCGCGACCGGCGCTGCGCATTCCCCTCGATGATGCGGTGGTGTGGAATTCCTGTGGGGCGCCTACGCTGACAGTGCATGGAAATTTCACCATCGTCCTGTGGAATTGGGATGCCGAAGTTGCCGCTCCGAGTGGTCGCGATTCGCTTCCGAGCGGGCCCGGTAATCTTCAAGACGGCACGTTAGAATCCAAGGAGCAGTTCTTATTTGCACGCAATGCGACCATCCGGCTGCCGGCGAGTCAGCAAGCCATTCACGTCCGAGGACTCCAAGTGGATGCACCTCAAGCGTCCCTTGCAGAAATTGAGGGGACCTTGGAGGGTCAACCCATCTCTGGTCAATTGGAATTGCTTGGAAAACTGCACATGCAAATTCAAGGCCAAGGTGCCGACGCGCCCATGCTCGTATCTGCGTTGGGCGTGGAATCTGCACGATTGGATGGACAAGCCATCACACTCCACAGTCCAGAATCCAATGCGCCATGGTGGCCTTGGCTTATGTCGCTGACATTGGTTTTTGGAGGCTTCGTTTACGCCCGCCCGCACTTCCATTATTGGCACCATGAACGAACAGGCAAGGAACTTGGGAGTCTCGTACCAAAGACCTTGGGCCAGCGGAGAGCCGTAGGAATCTGGATCATGGCACGCGCCGCACAAAGACGGGGTTGGTATCGCTTGAGTCTCTGGCGAGCCTCTCGGGCCAGTGACTTATTTCGACCCCTGCCTGAAGCACAATTTACGCGCGCTGTTGCAGCCGGAGAATTGGGGCGACATGCCGACGCCATGACGGATTTCTTGGACCTCTACAATCGCCACGATGAGCCAGCCGGACGGGCTGCCGCAGCTTGCGGGATTGCCCAAGAATGCTGTCGCATGAAGCGCTGGGAAAATGGCAAGGAATGGTTGCTTCTGGCAACCTCCGAGTCCTTCGAGTATACGCACATTGCCAGCCTTGAATCGGACTACAACCACTTCATCGGGGAGCCCTGGTTTGATGCACTAAGGCGCGGCAGGGCCGTTCCCGGGTCGCTTGCGGGCCCCGGGCAAGACCCCTCAATCCAGTAATCAGAGCGTTTCAGCGGGGCTCCAATCGATTGGGCCACAATTCATCTGGACCCGGACCAGGCGCACCATCTTTCCCTTTCATCTCCATTTTTGCCTCCAACGCGCCACCATGGGGCCCCTGCAAGTTGCCTTGCCGCATGGACAACGCATCACGTCGCTCAAGATCGCGGTAACACTCAGCAAGCAACCGCCGACAGGCATCCGTGGCAAATCCAGACATGCTGCGGTGCCCCAGCCAGCGCTCGGAGCGAATCAGTTCCTCAATGGCATCCGCCAATTCTCGTGGCAACCCGGCCTGCCGGTGAGACGATTCGCCATGGGCCACATGACCCGAGCATCCCCTTTCCATTTAATCTGCCCGGGTAATAGGGTATAATTAGGGGTCTAATGGGATTTTTCCGCCACGGCAAGGTGAAACAGCCAAAGAGCCCCCTGAACTTGCCACAGCATGGAGTACGCAATCAAAGCCACCAGTCCCCGGGATTTTGACGAAACGGTCGCGCGGGCCCGTGAATCCCTTGCCAAGGAAGGATTTGGCGTGCTCACGGAAATTGATTTGCAAGCCAAGATGCTCGAAAAACTGGATCGAAACATGGACCGCTACCTGGTCCTCGGCGCCTGCAATCCGCCTCTTGCCTGGGATGCCGTTCATGCGGTGCCAGACGTGGGTGTGTTGCTCCCTTGCAATGTCTGCGTGTACGATTTTGAAGGCTCCATTATCGTCAGCGCCATGGACCCCAACGCCGCCTTGACCATGATTGACAATCCCACCGTGCACACGGTCGCGGCTGAAGCTCGCAAGCGTCTCGTTCGCGCCGTGGCTGAGACCTGCGCCACTTGAGTCTCCGGCCGTTTGGGCCTGAGCCCCCTCCGCAGCGTTCATTTCAGAGGCCCCCCTGGAACGGTTGTGCAGATTCAAGGCGTCGAACAAATCGACCCCGCCACGGCGCACAAGCGCCAAGGCCAAGGCATCACACTCGTTGACGTGCGCGAGGACCAAGAACGTGAATCCGCAAGCATTCCAAACACACTTTGGATTCCTTTGTCTGTGTTTGGCAGTCGCTGGCAAGAACTGCCCGACGAGCCATTGATTATCTATTGTGCAGCCGGCGCCCGTAGCCAACAAGCTGCATCCTTTTTGCAAGCTCAAGGCCGCAATGCGGGCAACTTGCGCGGTGGGATCATGGGCTGGGCTCAAGCTGGGCTCCCCATTGAGCCAGGCGCCACCTAAGCAGGCCAACCCGCCAACGGAAGGGGCCACTGCCCATTTGCCCCCAAGTACCCGGTTTAGGGTGTTGGGTGCGCAAACCAATTCGGCATAGCAGTGGATACTAAGCCCCTAGCGGAGCAGGAGCGGCTCGACGCCATCGTCCAGTCCATACTGGCTCCCATCAGTGCGGGCCTCGGCGTGCTGATTGCCATCGCGGCGTTCACGGAGCGAATCTACATCGGTGTTCCCCGGCTCCAAGCGGTGTTTTGGGCAGACGTGGTGGTGGCGCTCATCTACGGTGCCTTGGCGGTGTGGTTATGGAAGTGGCCGCCCCCGCATCTTTGGGCCCATCCTGTTGCTTTCCTGATTGCCGTGTCAGCCTTAGGGACCACCTTGGTCACCAGCTATGCCCAGGAAGCGTCGGAGCCGCCGCTCAATTTGGCATTGGTCATTCTCGGTTCTGGCTTGGTTTTCCTCTCCTCGCGATGGATGCTCGCCCTCGCCGGAACCATTTGGGTGGGGTGGGTGAGTGTGATCTTGCTCCTTGGCGGGCGCATTCAACAAGATTCGATCTTTTTCTTGGAAGTGGCAACGGTCATTGCACTCGTGGCTCATTGGGGTCGCCTTCGTGCGTACAAACAACTGATTGAGGCGGAAGCCAGAGAGGCAGCAGGGCGGCAAAAGGCGGAGCAATTGGCAGAGGAACTGGGCCGTTTTGCCAGCGTCGTTGCCCATGACTTGCAAAATCCGCTCACGGCGATTCGGCTCAAATGCGGAACCCTGAGAAGGAAGGCACCGGAGACCATCCAGAGCACCGTGGATGCACTCGATCACGTGGCCGATGGCATGGGGCACATGATTCAGGATTTGCTGGACTATGCTCGCGCCGGGTCCGGGTCTGAATCCCGTGGTCCAGTGGCGCTGCTTTCAGTGTTTGAGGAAGTGCAGGGTATGTTCTTAGAGCGATTCCAAGAGGAAGGTGGAACCTTGGAAGCATCCGATTTACCCATGGTGATTGGCGACCGCACGCAACTGTTGCAATTGCTTCAGAACCTCATTGGCAATGCATTCCATTACCGGCGGCCAGACATGCCCCCAAAGGTGGTGGTTCATGGAGCGCGGGTGCCTGGAGGTGTCTTCGTCACCGTCTCCGACAACGGCAGGGGCTTCGATTTGGCTACCCGAGAACAGCTGTTCCTGCCGTTCCAGCGAGGAGACACGGGGCGCAAAGGACACGGCTTGGGCTTGGCAACGTGCAGGCGCATCATGGAATCCATGGGGGGCACCATTGAAGCGGCAAGCCAACCCGGCGGCGGCGCCTTGTTCACTCTGTGGTTTCCCAACGCCACAAGCACAACGGGCAATTAGGCAACCCATCATGGCCTCGGCGTGGCCAAGTTCGTCCCTTATCAACCAGAGCTCGTGGAAGCGGACGAAAGTCTAGCTCGAGCCCGAGCATTCCGAGAAGATTTGGATGGACGACGAACCGTGCGCATGTTTGACCCAAAGCGCCCCGTTGCCAAGGAAGTGATGGAAGAGATTCTTCTTGCCGCCGGCACCGCTCCCTCAGGCGCCCACAAACAACCCTGGACCTTTGTGGCCATTTCCGGCGCCGACTTGAAGGCACGAATCCGCGAAGCAACCGAGGAACAAGAACGCCGATTCTACGATGAAGTGGCCCCCGATGAATGGCTTGCCGACCTGGAGCCACTCGGCACCGACTTTCAAAAGGCACACATCACAGACGCCCCTTGGCTTGTGGTGGTATTTGCCCAGGATTACCAATTGGACGACGACGGAACCAAGTCCAAACACTACTACGTCAACGAATCCGTTGGCATCGCATGCGGCTTCCTGTTGGCGGCGGTGCGTCGCGCCGGTCTTGCCTCCTTGACGCATACCCCGAGCCCCATGACCTACCTGCGGGACTTGCTGGGTCGCCCAAAGAATGAACGAACTTTCCTAGTGCTCCCCATTGGCTACCCGGCGGCGGATTGTGAAGTGCCAGATTTGGACCGCAAGCCCCTCGATGCATTCGTGGAGTGGCGATGAGTCCCACAAGCAAACTCGTTGGACAAAACGTGGCCCTGGAGCCACTCACGGTTGAGCACGCCGCCGAGCTATGGCCTGCCGCAGATGATCCCGCCATCGCGACCCTGTGGCCCCGCCGATGGGCCAGCCAGGAGGATGTGGAGCGGCAATTTTTGGCCCTTACCACCACCCCTGCTTGCGAGCCATTTTTGGTGCGCCACAAATCCTCGGGCGCGGCTGCCGGCAGCAC
>JBFJXT010000038.1:0-12078 GCA_041623015.1 Thermoplasmatota archaeon
CACTGGTACTGCGGCGACCATGTTCAGATGTGCTGTGGAACCAACTCGCACGGCGGCGGCGGCGCTATGGGCATTGTCACCACGGCGATTGCGCAGAGCGTCATTGTGACGTGCCAAGCAACGGACAACTCTGCAGGCCTGGCCATGAACGTCCTATTCGAAACTGTTGATCTCGTCAATTGTATTCTCTACGGCAATTGCTAAGAGCGCTATTCGAACGGGATTAAGCACCCATATCTGTTGAATAGGCCCACCCAGACGTCATGTAAGGAAGCACGCTGCGACCCATACCTTGGCGCCATTCCTCTCCCTCTTCACCTTTGATTGCCATTGAGGCGAACCCCAGCAAACCAAATCAATCCAAGGAGTGCGCCAACCGATGGCATCCCAGGCCGCTGAAGCATGGGCCCCGGCAGCACCCGGATTTGCCTTGGGCATCATGGCCTTATTTGGCGGGTCCCTTCGCTTATCATTGATGCTCATTCCACTGGCCCTGGTTGTCATTGCAGCGTTGTGCCATTGGCGCGTCAAAGTGGGCAATCTTCGTTTTTCCTCAGCAATGGTCGGGGGCCTTGGCGGTGGGATTCCCCTCGCATTTGGAACCTACCAAGCCGTGGATTATGCAGTGAATACCTGCATCTTTGACTGCGGACCCCCCAATACCACGCTCCCTCTTGTGGCCGCCATGGCCGCGTTTTTTGCCTGTGGCATTACGGCAGTAACCGCAACAGCCTTGACGCCACGAAGCGCTCGGCAATCCGAGCCCTTGCTTCCGCCCGGCGCTTGAGGTCACAGCCGCTTCGGGTGCAGTAAGCTGCTAAGCCGCCGGCACCCAGATGCCAACGGATCGTGGCAGGCACAGCATCACGCCATCACCAAGGGACGCCCCTGCATGGAGCGATTGCAGCAAGAATCCAGCATCGCCCACATGGAATGGCCACGGGAATGCATGCTCAATCGGATATTGGCCCGTGACACGGCACAGGACATATTCCGCGTGGGTTGCGGCTTCATCGCTCATGCCGGCCACGTGAGCTGCCCAGCCGGCGGCCGCCCAGTATTGTCCAAGCGGATCAACGGTGTTGTGGGTCCAGTTCCGGGGGGACCCTTCGCCGCCCCACCATGTGTCCAGGTACGTCAGCGCACTAACGGCGCGTGCATCCGTTGCCGAAACCACGCCGGTCATGATTGGCCATAGTTGCTGAGGGCCACTCCAGTACCAAAGTGCTGAATCGGGTGCTTGTGCGGTGGTTGCATTTTCGGCCTTACCCACTGCAAAGGCGCCGGTGCTGGGCAGGTACAATTCGCTGAGAATCGCCGTCTGAACCGCCGTGGCGTTGTCGCCGTATCTCTTTGCCTTAACCGAGTCTCCGTAAATGGTGTCCTCGATGTATGCCATGGCGCGAAGGCCCTCATACACCTCGGCGTTGTCCAGCGTAAACTTGGTGCGAGTTCCCGACTTGAGGTTCCAGGTCAAATCGTCTTGAGGATCCATGAGGCTGAGAATCAAATCCCCAATCGTTTCCAGGTCAGTGCGAATGGTTGCGTTGAATTTGGAGGTGTGGCTGCTGGCTTCGTGATAGGCTCGCACCAGCGTCAAGAACGTCGCTGCGTAGGAGTCCGTGGCGTCTTCGTAGTTGCACTTGTTTTGGGGGTCTTCTGGTTCTACTTCCGGCGGGCATGTGGTATTGTCGGCGCCGCCGCTTGTGTACCACTGGTCGAGGATACTGCCGTCGGTTTCCATGGTGTCCAAGTACCACAGGATGTAGTTCCAAGTGACGTTGAATCGGTCAGCGTCATTGGATTGAACATAGCCCGTTAGGCCTTGATTTGCAAAGTAGGGCACCACTCGATACCACGCCTTGCCGCCACCGTAGTGATTCTCATCCGGGTGAACATGCACAGCGCCATACCCGTCCTTCGTCGGGTCCTGAAATTGCAACCCTTTGATCCAACCATTCAGCGCTGTGATGTCGGCAGCGCCGGTCGATCCAGTATCCCGCGTGACGCCAGCATTGACGCCCACAGCGGCAAACAGTAACAGAGCAGAGACCCAGAGCGAAAGCGCACGAACCATGCGGACGCATGAGCCTCAGGCAATTGAACTTGTGCCAAGGCTATCTAGAGCCAGCCACCGAGGCTCGTCTTTGGCCCCTTTCATCGAAGAGGGTCTAAGCGCTGGCGTCGTCGCCAACGCCATCCACAGCAACAGCAGGCAAGGGAATGCGCTCTACTTCCATGCGATCGGCGGTAGGGTAGACTTCGCTAATCCAGGCCTCTGCGTTGAGTTCGATGAGTCCGCCTTCTTCCGCAAGCACTTCCGCCACGGCGGGGGCTGTCTCAACGTGATCACCTTCGACCACAACCCATTCGGCAGGAACCTCAAAGTCAGCACGAAGGCGCTCGGCCAATTCACCCGGGCTTTGGCCTAGGGTGCTGCGAACGGCACCAAACAACAGCGTTCCTTCTTCGGATTGCTCTTCAAAAGGCCGGGCGGTGCGCTCGGCGCGGCGGCGCAATCGCTGCATCAGTTGAATGGCGTCCTTGTAGGGGCTGCTGCAGAAGTGAACAGCCATTTTGTTGCCGGTTTGGCGCCAGGATTCGAGCACCGCAAGTGCTGATTCTCGGCTGCCGGCCACGCGCTGGGATTCGTCATCCTTGGGCTGGTATCCAAATCTCTTGAGGTTGGCGATGTTGGGCTCGGAGAACTCCAATTCGTTCATGTTGAGCCCATGGGCACCCGATTCAGCGAGGTAGGTAGCGAGCGCCACGATGTCCTCTTCCTTGCCAGGAACAGCAGGAATTTCCACCATCGTGGTCAATCCCACTTCGAGGGCCCGTTGAATGGCTGCGTGGTGCCAAGAATTTGGCATGTCCTTGTACTCACGAAGCTCCGGGTGGAATCGAATTTCGTCAAGGCCCGCGTCCTTGAGCTTGTTGATCTCGTCAATGTCGAAGGCGCACGATGTGTACAGGTGCGTGTGGAATGAGGGTCCAAACTCGGCCTTCAAGACGCGAATGGTTTCACAGACACGGTCCGGAACCACCATGGGGTCGCCGCCGGTGATGCCGGCGCCTTTGGCCCCGATGAGGCGGCATTCGTCCAGCAAGTCATCCCACTTGCCAGCATGAATGGGTCGCTCGTTGGCAAACATCACATCGCGGTACATTTTGTCCCGAGACACGGGGCAGTAGAAGCACTCCTTGTCACAGAGGCCCGTGATGAACAAAACCAACTTGGCACCCTCTCGGCACTGCACGCAACCCATGGGCAAAACGCCAAGGTGCTGACTGCCGGCGTACTTCTCAGAAGCACTGGGGCGGTCCAAGGGAGCAGTGGCTAGAGGGTGGGACACAGATGTTTCGACGAATCCCTCCTTCAAAGGTTTGTGGTGAGGGCGGTGGTAAAGTAGGAAAAAGATTGGTCCGCTAGATTAGCACACAGGGTCGGTCAACCACAGTTGGATGCAGTACTCCACACCTGCGGCTCCGCCGTACATTGAGAAATATGCCTTATTCTTGCAGCTTGAGTCATCCTTAACCTCAACGCAATAACATGTGGCGCCGATGTTGCAAATGTCATCGTGGATTCCGCTAAGAAGCCCTTGATCTTGGATTTCGATCCTGTCGAGTTGTTCTTGGAGATCGGGCCCTGCCGAGGCGGCCGGAGCCATCAGAACTGCCGCGAATACTAATCCTTAAAGTTGTATATTTTTCATATAGATCACGTTGCCCAAAGGCATTGATTATTCCCTAGGGGCGTATAAAAAATACCTTGAGGATGTATGAAAAATTATACACTTTGATTTACGGTATCGCACTAACAGGAATCGCCTCGTAGTCACTCATGTCCACGGTGGGCAGCACGAGCATGGTGCCTGCGCCATCGAGGTCCAATTGGACAGGTTGTGGCTGGGCCAAACCGATGACATCGCCGGCAGGGACGCCCGCGATGGTGAGCCTCAAAGTGGATCCTGCGGCTGCGATGTGTTCCGTGGGGCGGAAGGGTAGGGTGCCTTCAAAGACGGCGCCAGGCACGAGGGGCTGGTAGTTGTCGTAGCCACCCCGTAGGGCGAGGTTGAGCATACCCCAGGTGAGGACCCGTTCGCCGCCGCCTTGGAATTCTTCAACCAATTCCGCGTAAACGAAGCCATTCTCGCCGGCGGCGGTGCCCTTGAGGACGAGGCTTGGAGCCACGATAGCTAGGTCGTTTTCCAAGGCGGCGCGGAGGACGATGTTGTTGAGCGGTAGTTCGCCAGGAACGATGCCGCTCGGCACGGGCGTCAGAAGGAGTTGTCCGGTGCCGCTGCCAGTCTCTTCCATGGCGCCTGTGTCAAAGTTTGCTGCGAGGTGCATGGCATCTTCGTGGGCGGGAGGCCAGGCGTCGGCGGTTCGATGGCGGGTTTCGTCCGCACTGACGACAACATTAGGGATGTTGTCGAAGCCCATGTCCTTGCCCTTGACGTATTGATCCATCCATGCCACAAAGAGCACTTCTTGATCCATGCGCGCCGGGTGCTGGTGGAGCCAGTGGCCAAAGACACCCAGTTTGGGCGCGTTGATGTCGTTGAACCAACCGGGAATCATGGCGCTCTTGACGTTGGCATCCTCGAAGCCTTCCGTGAACATCACTGCGGCCGTGATGTCGCCGGCGCGCTTGCTAAAGTCGCGCTCCAGGTAGAATTCGTTGTATTCTGCCGTGGGGCTGTTGGCTCGAGCCACAAGGGTCGGGTCGCAGACACCACTGGTAGCCTCGCGCAGGAGGGTATCTAGGTCCGTGCGGGATCCACTAGGCGCTTCTGGCGTGGCAGTGAGCACTTGGTAGGCGACGGGACTGAGGCTGCTCTCGCCATTGGGAACCCCACCGTAGTGCCAGTCGTCGTAACTGTTGATGACGGGCGCCACGGCGATGATAGCCTTGAGGGCGGCAGGATTTTGCACAGCGGCTTCAACGGGCGTGGTGCCAACGTAGCTTTGGCCGTAGAAACCGACGTTGCCATCGCTCCAGTCTTGGGCTTCAACCCAGTCCACGATGAATGCTTGGTCTTTTTGCTCGTTTTCGCCCCAGACTTCAACGCAGCCGCCACTCATGCCGTAGCCGCGAACGTCTACGTTCACTGCTGCGTAGCCGCGCTTGGCCCAGTCTTGAGTCCAGTACGTCCACATGGCAGGAACGACGCCGCGCTGAGCGTTGTTCAATTCGCCATTATAGGGGCTGCTCGCGATGACCGTGGGCCAGGGACCTTCGCCTTCTGGGAGCGTGACTTCAACCCAAAGGGGGGCGCCGTCGAAGCTGTTGACAAATTGGTACGTGGTTGGTTTCAGATCGTACGTTGCATGGCTCAGTTGTGCAAGATCAAGCATTCCGGCAATGCCATCCACGGGGCGCACGAGGAATTCGAGGCGCAAGTCGGCAACGGACCCGCCTGTAGCGCGGACGGTCCATTCATCGCCGGGCAAATCAAGCGCCGCGATGCTGCTGCATGATCGGGCGCCAAAGAGGGTTTGACCGAATCCGACCACACTTTGTTGGTTGCAGCGCCGTCGGCCAGTGTCCTCGTTGTACATGGCTACGCCAACGGTGTTTGCGTCGCCGGGGTCTGCCACGAATCGAACCATGGTGGCACCTTCGGGCAAAGCGAAGGTGTGCGTGAAAGGAAGTGAGACTTTCTCCCAAAGGATGGAGAACTTCTCGGCGGTTTCTTCAAGGACGGCATTGGCCGGCACATTGTCAATGTCCAAGGAGGACGTTGTCGTCGAATCGTCGTTGCCAGAGCCCTCATTGGAGAGACACCCGGCAAACAGTGGAATCAGGAGGGCTAGGGCAAGCCACGCACGCATAAGGGCCGCAGCCACAGGCAGCCATCTTAGGGGTTGTGGTGGTCCTTAGTATGCTAGCTCGAGGCCAGTGAGGGGTTGGGCGAGCTGAACCGCGGTTGCTTGGGGTTCTTGGCCGTATCCCATTGCTTCCAATGGGACGTTGCCGGGGCCGTAGGCGAGTTTGCCGTGGGCTGGGCACTGGAACACTTCGCGCACCAATCCTTGGTGAGCGTGGACGGTACGCAGAACATCACGGTCGCAGACGGGGCAGGCGCCTTGGGAAAGGACGAACTTGGCCATGCATGGGCATGACCGACCCCGTGGATGGGCTTGTCCCTGAGACCAGTGAAAGTACGATTAGCGAGAGGTGCTGTACTTTCGCACCAAATCGAGGACGGCGCGCTCCACTTCGGCAGTAATCTTGCCTTCTGCGGTTTGCTCCTTGACCCACGTGCGGGCCTCATCGATGCCCTGGCGAGTACCTTGGGCCCAGAGTGTTTGCAAGAATGGGCGCCATTCTTCGGGCTCCATGCCTACCTCAATCAAGATTTGTTCCACGTCATACCTAAAGTGGGCCTCGCGGCCAGCGTGGAGCATCCGGGACCTTTGGCGCGATTCTCGCGTCTGCCGATTCTGTTCATTGTGCCCCGGTCCGCGCCGGGGGTTGCGGCTGACACTGCGCCTTCGTCGTCCCATCTAATTTCCATGGGACCCTTATACACATAAGGCCCTTTCCTAGAGGGGAGACGAATGTTTTGAATTCACGGCCATCGCCGACACCGCTCAATTGTGTCTACCCCGTGGCGCCGATGAACGGCCCATAATGGTTAATTGGACGATTCAAAGTGGTGCCAAACCATGTCCTTAGACAGAGGCACGGAGCAAATCGTTGGATTCGTCTTCCTGGGCCTCGTTGTTGTATTTTTGATTCTTGCCACGACAACTTCTCAAGCACCCACGTGGATGCTTCTCATTTCTTCCTTGGTTTTCCTCCTCGTCGCCCTCTTCATGCTTGCAGGCCCCAGCGCCGGCGGCCGAGGCAGCAGTGGCAGTAGCCAACAACAAAGCGTCGTCATGAGCGACGGACGCGCCATTACCCAACAACAAGGCGGCGCCGCCCCCGGAGGCATTTTGGCTGTCTGCGGCGGCTGCAAAGCACAAGTGAGTGACGCAGCACGATTCTGCCCCGAATGCGGAAACGGCATGGGAGCGGCATGAATCAAGGACTCACCTGGGCCGGCGTCGGCATGGTCATCGGCGCCATCCTGATTCCGATTCTCGTGTTTGGCATCGGCGCCGAACAGGGCGGCTGGGAAGCGGTGGTGTTTGGCATTTTGTTTGCCTTCATCATTAGCCCGCTTCTTGGAATCGGAGGCATCATCCTGTTCATCGTTGGACTTGCCAGTCGAGGCCCCCAAAACCAACAACAGCAAGTGGTTGTGCATGTATCGGGGAACCAAGCTACCACCGGATCTTTTGCCCCAAGCCACTCCTGCGCCCACTGTGGCCACGGCATGAACGCCCAGCAAGCATTCTGTACCAGTTGTGGAACGCGGGTGCTTCGTGGCTGATACCCGCCGAATCATCCTCATCGTCGGTATCGCCATACTAGGCCTCGCAGTCATTGGAGGACTGCTTGGCGCCATGGGCGCCCCCGAGGCGGTCTGGATTCTCTTCGTTGGGCCACTTAGCCTCGTCTTGAACCCCGTGACGCTGATCATTCTCCTGATTGTGTTCTTGGTGCGCCGCAACGATGGCCAACAACAGCAACAACAAGTGGTCGTCAACGTGGATGGAGCCCACCAAGCCCCCACGAATCAAGGACCCCAATTGCGCTGCCCCAAATGCAAGACCCTCAACCCCAAGGATTCGCGGTTCTGCGGCAGCTGCGGGTTGTCGTTCCAACCCAAGGCGTCATCAACATAGTGCCAATGGCGCACCGCATGAGTCTCGAATTGGTGCCAAAATCGACCCCCGAAGCCCTTGAGGAGGGCATTCGACGCATCGAATGGGCCCGAAGCCACATGGGCGTCCTAGGCGCCATCCGCACCCGATTCGAAGACGAACAGCCCTTCGCTGGCCTCCGCGTCGGCATGGCGCTCCACGTGGAAGCCAAAACCTGCAACCTCGCCCTGGCCCTCCAAGCTGGTGGCGCAGACGTTCGCCTCTCCGGCTGCAACCCCGACAGCACCGACGATCGCGTGGTCGTCGCCATGAACGAGCACTACAACTTGCCCACCATGGCCAAGAAAGGCCAGAACCGCGACGAATACTACGCCAGCCTCCACTGGGTCCTTGACCACAAGCCCCACATCGTCATCGACGACGGCGGCGACCTCGGCTTCTTGGCCCACACGGAGCGCAAGGACTGCCTCGAGCACCTCCAAGGCGGCGCCGAAGAGACCACCACCGGCGTCATTCGCTTCAAGGCGATGCACGAAGAAGGCAAACTCACCTTCCCCGTGATGAACGTCAACGATGCCCAAATGAAGCACTTGTTCGACAACCGCTACGGCACCGGCCAGAGCTCCTTTGACGGCCTCATGCACGCCACCAACCTCGTCATCGCTGGCAAAACCATCGTCGTCGCCGGCTACGGCTGGTGCGGCCGTGGCATCAGCATGCGCGCCAAGGGCCTCGGTGCAGACGTCATTGTCACCGAAATCGACCCCGTGAAGGCCATTGAAGCCCGCATGGACGGCCACCGCGTCATGAAGATGGAAGAAGCCGCCGCCCACGCCGACTTCGTCATCACCGCCACCGGCTGCCTCGATGTCATTGGCCCCTTGGCCATTGCCAACCTCAAGGACCAATGTGTCCTTGCCAACGCTGGGCACTTTGACAACGAAATCAACAAGCCCGCCCTGGAAGACAACGCAGCCACCATCGCCACCGTGCGCGAAGGCGTCACGGCATACACCCAAAAGGACGGCCGCGTCATTTACCTCATCAGCGAAGGCCGCCTCGTCAACCTCGCCAGTGGTCAAGGCCACCCGGTTGAAGTGATGGACACCAGCTTCGCCGTGCAAGCCCTGAGCGTGGAGCACATGGCCAAGAACCACAAGGACATGGCCCCGGGCGTCTACGAATTCCCCGCCGAATTGGACCTGGAAATCGCCAAGGTTCGCCTCGCCACCCTCGGCATCTCCATCGACACCCTCACGGCCGAGCAACACGAGTACCTGACGGCCTGGGAGCACGGGACCTAATCAGGCCATCCAAAACAGCGCCTGCGCCACCGTGAGAATCAATTCCCCGACTCCGTTGGGCTTCTCGGTGGCGCTGAGAATTTTTTCCTCTCCTTCATCCAACCATATTCCACCACACCCCGAGCACACGTCAATGTCGACGCCTTTGCGTTGGTGGATCCACATGAGCCCATGACAGCCCGGGCACTTTGGCCCCGGAAGCGATTCGGGCATATTCTGGATTTTCGTATGCGCCGATGCGTGGTCATCCTGGAGGATATTCAGTGGAATGAATCGCCCATGCGTGCAATGAAACGTTCCTTCCTCACCTTGCATCGCTTCGGCACACCGGGGGCAGTCCACCAAGACCCATGGGTGGGTCAAGGTTGAATCTTGGCATGCGACACGCCTTTGGCTTGAGTCCATGTCCACGCCCTTGTGCCTGCCCTTTTGGTCCTCGGCCACGCCAACATCGATGTGCAACTTCAGCTCAAGGGGCTCCCGGGCCCTTCGGAGTCTCAGCCGGTACAAACCCGGCGGACGGTGTATGGTGGAACCGCAGCCAATGTGGCCATTCACGCCGCAAGCCTCGGAGTCCCAACGACTCTTTGGGCCCGCGTGGGCGCTGATTTTCCTGCTGATTGGCGGGCGCGTCTCGAAGCTTCGGGCCTCACCTTGGCACTTGATGAAGATGCAGCCCGAGGAACGCCCACCTGCTTCATTCTCACCGATGCCGACGGCAACCAAGCATACTGCATGGACCAAGGGGCCATGGGCGTCATGACAGAGAACCCCCCGAGCGCTGAGCTTCTTGCTGGCCTCGTTGCTGGCGACTGGTTACACATTTGCACCGGCTCCCCTGGAGCATACATGGACCTGGCCAAATCCGCGCGCGCCAAGGGCATCAAAGTGGCATTGGACCCAGGCCAAGAACTGCGCTTTGCCTACAGCCCCAAGACATTCGAGAAGTTGCTGGACCTTTGCGATTTGCTGTTTGTGAATGCCTTCGAACTAGACATCGCATGCAAATACATGTCCTACGGAGACCCAGTGCAATTCTTGGATCACGTGGACAACATCGTGGTTACCCATGGCGACAAGGGCGCCACCTTGTATGGCGCTGGAAAGCCCATTCATGCAGATGCGCTGCCAGTATCCTCCATATTGGACCCCACGGGCGCCGGCGATGCGTTCCGCGCCGGTTGGTACGCCGGCCTCCACGCCAGGCACTCCATGGAAACCGCCCTGCGCTGGGCCGTGGCTGCCGGAGCCGTCGCCGTCCAACACGAGGGCCCCCAGGAACATCTGGTTCAGCCCGCAGAATTGAGCACCCTCGTCTAGAAGCGGTCCAGCGCTTCGGGCAAAATGGCGACACGCAGCCAATAGTATTCGATGTGATGAATCAGCTTCACCGTTTCATCAAAGCTCACGGGCTTTTGCAAGTAGGTGTTTGCACCCAATGAGTAGCATTCCCGAACCTCCTCGGGGCGCACCCCATTGGACAGCACCACCAGCGGAATTTGTCGAAGCTCGGCGTCCTCAAAGAGGGCCTCCAGAAATTCCGTCCCACTCATTCGAGGCAAGCCAAGATCCAGGAGAATCAAGTTGGGTCTCGGCACCCCTTGGTACGGGAATTTTTGCTGCAAGAACGACAACGCTTCCTCTCCGTCTCGCGCCACGTGCAAGCAGTTCGGGGTTTGCGTCCGCTCCAGTGCTAATCGAGTAAATTCGATATCGTCTGGGTCATCCTCGACGAGCAAAATATGGGCTTGGCGTTCAAGCTCAGTCATGCCAAACCTCCGCACGAATTGGTCATGGGCCTCCGTGGGCGGCGGGCCACCGCACCGTGAAAGTGGTTCCTTGACCCGGTTGGCTGGTAAAGGTTACGTCCCCGCCAGCTTGTGTCACAATGCGCTTGACCAGGGCCAATCCAATGCCGTAGCCACCGTAGGCGTCCCGCGGATGCAATCGTTGGAACATGCCAAACACCTTGTCCTCGAACCGCTGCTCCATACCAAGCCCGTTGTCTTCCACTTCCACCACGACCATCCCTTGATCTTTGGTCGCACGGACCTTGATTTCTGGCCGCCTCCCAGATGGGACGAATTTGAGGGAATTACTCAGCAAGTTTTGCAACACCAATCGTACGTGAGCGGGGATGCCCTGGACACTTGGCAATCGCCCCTCAATGTGGATGGAGGCCTGGGTTTCTTTCACTTGCTCAGCCAGGTCGTTTTTCAGTTCCTTTAGGACTTGATTCAGGTCCACTGATTGCCGCTCTTGATTCTCCGTGGTGACCCGGCTGTAGGCAAGCAGCCCCTCAATCAGGCCCTGCATACGAACCGCCGCGCCCTGGGCGCGCTCCAAGTGCATCTTGGTTTCATCAGAAAAGTCGGTGCCGTCCTGCCTCACCAAATCCAAGTAACCCATGATGGATCGAACCGGTTGTCGAAGATCGTGGCTGGCGGCGTACGCAAAATCTGCAAGATCTCGGTTGCTGCGCTCAAGTTCTAGGGTTCTGGCTTCAATGAGCCGCGTCATGCCTCGGTTGGTGATGGCAATTTGCGGCGCCATTTCGTTCAAAGCTTCACCCACGGCAGCCAACTCGAGGGGCATGTGCTGCAAATCGAGTCGGTACTCCCAGTTGCCATCAAGGTACTCCCGGGCGGCGTTTCGAAGGCGCTTTGATGGTCTCAAAACGGCTCGGGAAAATCCATAATTGGCTAAGGCCACAAAAACCACAAGAGCCCCCATTATCCCCGCAACCCGGCCCATGGTCCACAAGGTGTTGGAGGGAACGGGGACGCCGGCCACCGCAAAGAGCGGTTCTTGCCAGGCCCGTTCATCCACCTGCGTCACGTGATATTGTAGTTTTTTTCCCAATGGATCATCGTAGAAGGCGGTCTTGGCGCGGACCCATTCCAAAAAATGGTGATCAGCGGTGCTGCCGGTCCAGTTGTGGGGATCTGGGGACATGGCGATGACATTTCCTTCAAAATCCACCAAGCCCGTGTGGGCCCCGGTGCGGTTGCTAATGTCCCTCACGGCGTCTTGAATAAAATCGAGGCTC
>JBFJXT010000039.1:0-12074 GCA_041623015.1 Thermoplasmatota archaeon
ATTGAGCGCAGTGACTTGCGAGGAGTAGGATGGATTTCAGAGCCTGAGCTTCGCGAAGGTTCTGGAAGCCGAGGGCGCGAAGCGCCCGTAGACTGCGGCTCGCATTGAGCGCAGCGAAATGCGAGGAGCAGGATTCGACGATAAGCGAATGCGAGCATTCGCTCATCGATCTCGCTCACTTCGTTCGCGAGCAAATCCTGCTCGCGCAAAATGCCCGGTCTGTGACCGGGCATGGATGCGAGGAGCAGGATTCGAACCTGCGAACCACTAAGGACCAGCCCCTCAAGCTGGCGTCGTTGGCCGCTTGACTATCCTCGCGTGTGGATGGCGTATGAGAATGAGAGCGCGACGAGGGAGATTTGAACTCCCGTGGGAAGAATCCCAGAGGCTTAGCAGGCCCCCGCAATACCGAGCTATGCGATCGTCGCTTGCGGATGTTGGCCCGGACCCCCGTGCCGAAGGCGGGCGACTTGGGTAGGGGTTATCACCATTTCGTCTGGGTTTGGCCATCTGGCCCCGATTTTGGGGCGAATTTGGGGGTCTAGGCCGGGTTGAGGCTTATGTGGGGTGGAGCCTCGGCGGGGGTGTGCGCTGGTTGGATCGTCGCTTGTTGATGGGGGTACTTGTGGCGGTGTTTGCCACGGGGGTTCCATTGGCGGTGTGGTTTGATGGCGATGCGGCCCGGTCAATTTCGTGGTTGCATGGCTTCCTGCGAGCGGCGCACGCGGTCTCCACGATGATCCTAGTTGCTGGAACGCTGGTCCATGCTTGGATGCGCATTCGCAGCTCGGTGAATGTGCGGGCAATGCGGCGTGGTGCCTGGGCCGTGGCGTCGGTGGGCTTGGCGACTTGGACGGGTGTGATGGCAGATCAAACGGGCCTCGGTGCCCTTGCGCTGGCGCGCGTGGGTTTGACTGCGTCATCGGCGTCAGGGGCTGCGGTGGTTCACGTTGCCATGGCTTCGGTGTTGGTGGCCTTGACTGTCTACTTGCACGTGGCTGGCAAGGCCTGGGGTCGCTTGTTTGGTTCGTGGCAACACGCGGCTATCGTGGCGGGTCTCGTGGGCCTTGGCGCCTTCGCGTTGCCGTTTGCGGTTCCTGGGGATGCGACGGGACACTGGGCCAGCGCAGTCTTGATGGCGGGTGGCGTTCCATGGCCATTGGTGCTTGGCATCGTGCTCGCGCTGGGCTTGAGTATCTGGCGCCCTCGGGCTAGCTCAGAATCGTAACGCGGCGTCCGTCTTGGCTGACTGTGGCTCGCAATTGACTGGTTTCTTCTGCAAAGTCTCTGGAAAACGGCGCGCTGCGAGCCTCAAACCGTTGCACCACGTCGATGACCGTGACGTTCCAGTCTCCGTCCGTGGTTGATTCTGCTTGCCACACGAACGGCCCGATGCTGGACATTCTGAAGCTGGCAAAGTGTACGCTGTCTCGAATCGCTGATTCGGCCGCCATCGCATCTGGGGGAACCGTGTGCCAATACCAAGCCGAATCCAGGATCGTGTTGCCCCGAACGAGGTCCACGCGGGCGCCGTCTGGGTGTGGCTCCACGACAATCCATTCAAGCGGGTCGCCAGTGGCATAGGTGTCGCCGTCGGGGGCTGAAAATACACGAACGCCGCCAAGCACCACGAGCACCGCAACGATCACCGCGGAGGCACGAAGGGTAGATTGAGCGTCCCAGTGGCCCCGCCATTTGAGCCACAAAATGCCTGCCGACGGAGGCGCCAGCCACCAGACAATCCAGTGGAACCATTCGAGACTGAATGCGTCAGGAGTCAGGGGCCAGAGCAATGGGATGCCGTGGTGGGTGACGCCATCCAGCAACAAGTGACTCCAGGCACCAAGAAGCAAGGGAGGAATGATGCCGGGGCTCCATTGAGCCGATGCCAAAGACTTCCAGCGACGCGACAAGACGCCCAAGAGCAAAACGAACAGCAGCGCCGCAATGGGCGCGCCAATGATGCTGTGGCTCACCCCGCGATGTTGCAGCCAGTAAAGGTCGGGAAACTGGGACAAGGGTGCAATGAATACGTCCAGGTCCGGGGCAAACGCCGCGGCTGCGGCGACGAGGCCATATGTGGATTGGGATGCCTTTGCTCGATCCTTGAGGGCTCCATGTGCAATGATTCCTGCAGCGTAACCCAAGAGTACGTGCGTAAACACATCCACGCCCGCCAAGGGGCTTGGGGGTGGTTGAGGCTTTGGTGCAAGGGGGTCGAGGTGGGCCGTGATCCGAACCTTGCTACCGCTGGTTGGGCCTTGGTTGGTTCGACGGCTCCGTTCAGCCCTTACTTCGTAAGGACTGCTCGGACCGCATCGAGCCACAAACGGCACTTCGCTTCGCTCGTACCGCTGCGGGTCGGCCACTGTGGCCGGCACTTACTTCGTAAGCACCGTCTTCACAGCGTCCAACATTTTTGGCTGATCAACCTCGAAGTGCTTGTACAGCTCAGCGGGGGTGCCACTGGTGGTGAAGCTGCGAACACCAATGCGGTGCAAGACGCCGCCCGTGGCGTGCTCGGCCATCACTTCAGCCACGGCGCTTCCGAGGCCGTTGTGAATGAAGTGGTCCTCAGCAGTGACGATGCGGCCGGTTTCGTGGGCGCACTTGGCCACGAGGGCCTCGTCGATCGGCTTGATGCTGGCCATGTTGACCACGCGGACACTGATGCCCTCGGCCTTGGCTTGCTTAGCGACGGCGAGGCTTTCGTTCACGTGCGGGCCGCAGGCGATGAGGGTGACGTCGTCGCCGTCTTGGACGATTTGTCCCTTGCCCCACTTGAATTCGTAATCGTCGTCGTGGAACATGGGCACGCCGGCGCGGGTGCTGCGCATGTAGCAGGGGCCATTGCGTTCGTACATGGCGTGCACGGCGCTGCGGGCCTCATTGGCGTCGGCGGGGCTCACCACATGCATGTTGGGCAGGGTGCGCATGATGCCGATGTCTTCCAGGCCGTGGGCGCTGCTGCCGTCTTGGCCGGTCATGAGGCCGCCGTGGCTGCCGCAGAACTTGACGTTGAGGCCTTGGCGACCCACACAGTTGCGAATTTGTTCCCATCCGCGCTCCAAGAATACAGCGAAGGTGCTCACGAAGGGCGTCTTACCCATGTGTGCCAGGCCGCCGGCGGTGGTGACCATGTCTTGTTCGCTGATGCCCATTTGCACGAAGCGTTCGGGCCATTGGGCCTCGAACCAGTTGCTGCGTGTGCTGCCGGCTAGGTCAGCGTCGAGGGCGACCACTTCGGGGTGCAGGGCACCGACTTCGAGGAGGCCACGGCCGTAGCCGTCGCGAATGGCGACGTTGTCGCCGAGCTTCCAGTTGAATGATTTGACGGTGGTGGCGGCGCCCATTAGTTTGCCTCCTTGTTTTTGGGTTCCCAGGATTCCCCGAGTTGCTTCATGGCGTCGACCATTTCTTCGGGCTTGAGGGCGCGGCCGTGGAAGTCCGCTTTGCCTTCCATGAAGTCGACTCCGTGGCCCTTGTCCGTGTCGAACACGATGCAGGTGGGCTTGCCCTTGACAGAGGCTGCTTCGGTGAATGCGGCGTCGCAGGCGGCCAAGTCGTGGCCGTTGCATTCGATGACGTGGAAGCCAAAGGCGCGGAATTTGTCACTGACCGGGTCAATGTTCTTGACTTCGGCGCAGGGGCCATCGATTTGGACCTTGTTCCAGTCCACGAGGACGCAGACATTGTCGAGCTTGTAGTGGGCGGCGGAGAGGGCAGATTCCCAGATGTTGCCTTCTTGCAGTTCGCCGTCTCCAAGGGTCACGTAGACGCGGCCCTTGTTGCCGTCCATGCGCTTGGCAAGGGCGACACCGTTGCCGTAGCCAAGGCCCATGCCAAGGCTGCCGGTGCTCATTTCGATGCCGGGAATCTTGCGGTCCACGTGGCCTTGGAGCAAACCCCCGAGGCGGCGCAGGCGGCGGAATTCCTTCTTGTCGTAGTAGCCCATTTGGCCCAGGATGGCGTACACGCCGGGGGCACAGTGGCCCTTGGAGAGAATGAACACGTCGCGGTCCGGGTCGTCCACGAGGTCCGGGCTCATGTGCATGTGGTTGTAGTACAGCACCGAGAGGAAGTCGATCATGGAGAACGAGCCGCCGGGGTGCCCCGAGCCAGCATCGTAGATCATGTTCAAGATCGCAACACGCGACTTGCGTGTTCGCTCGGCCAGCTCATCCAAGGAAAGCGGTCCCTGGACCGCCGTGGTTTCAGCCACGATGCGGGCGAGACGGCATTGTGTCAAAAGGGTTCGGGGGTATGCGTTGTGGGAATTGGGGATTGGCGTGCAGGGGGCTCCTTTAGGTCGCAACCAACAGAAACCCTATGTGCCACGAGCCTACCGGGGAGTCTATGCGCTTCCTGTGGGTGACTCTTGCACTCTTGGCGACTGCCCTTTCTGGCTGCTCCGACGATGGAGACAAACCCGTTGATCCGGCTCTTGACTGTGATGGCATCTTTGCGGATGGCATGTGCTCGCCGCACATCGAGCCCAAGATTGTCGTGATGGACCTGCCCGAATCCTTCGGCGCTTACAGCACGGTCTCCTTCACGTGGAGCCTTGACAACGGCACCCGGGGCACCGACTCCGTGCCTGTGCACTCCATGGACAGCCGCATTCTTGTGAGCAACGAGGCCGGCACGGTCTCCAACATGACTGGCCCGGATGACTGGGGCATGGAAGTGGCTCGCGAACAACACCAAAACCTCCCTGGCACCTTCGAGGGATCGATTTCCTGGGATGCTGTGGAGACCATTTACCTGCGCGGATACATGCTCATTGACGGCGTGAACACCTGGACGGACCTTGGCACCGTTGACGTGACGGCGCCTGAGCCCACTGGTCAAGTCGTATTGGTTACCGTTGGCGGCCCGCCCGCTGCCCTAGACAACAGTGCGGCTGGCATGACGGTTGGCGATGGCTTCCAAATCAAGAATGACCAAGCCTACGATTACACGGCAGTGTTCACCTGCAGCAATGAAGTCACGGTGGCTGAATTGGCTGTTCCTGCAAGTGGAAGTAGCGATGTTGTTGTCTTCGAGAAGCCAACCAACTGCGACTACACCATGCAGCCTTCCCTTCTGGCCGGCAACGCCACGCCTTTGGATTTGGAAGGCAAAGTGAACGTCAACCGCCCCTAGTGGCGTAGTTTCTCATTCCTCATACCACACCTTGAAAGGTCGTGGGCTCCGTCGCCGATTCGTGCCCGAGTACCACGACCGGTTGGTATCTGCAGAATCCCTGTTTGAGAGCCTAGGATCCCATGTCGTGGTGTTCGATTGTCGCCACGACTTATCGGACCCTGACGCCGGGCCAAGGGCGTACGCAACGGGTCACATCCCTGGGGCCATCCATGCTCATGTGGACCTTCACTTGAGTCGCGCCGTCGGAGATGGATCTCGAGGCCGACACCCACTCCCGGACCCCGAAGCATTCGTGGCTTGGCTGCAATCGTGCGGTGTCCATGCCGACTCACAAATTGCCTGCTACGATGACGCGGGCGGCGCTTGGGCGGGCCGGCTTTGGTGGCTCCTTCGTCACTACGGACACGAGCACGTGGCGGTGCTGGATGGGGGATTGCCTCGGTGGTCAAAATTGGGGCTTCCTCTAGACCAAAAACACCCGAAACCGAAGCCCGGGACGTTTTCGGGCAGCCCCGGCCAGATGCCAACGGTGGATGCGTTGCGCATTGAAACCAACCTTGGAAAACGCCGAGAGGCACTTCAACTGGTCGACGCCCGCGCCCCCGAACGATACCGAGGCGATGTAGAACCGCTGGATCCCGTGGCTGGCCATATCCCAGGTGCCTTGAATTTGCCATTTGCCAAGAATGTGGGCCGCGATGGCCGATTCTTGAGCCCCGATGAATTGCGCATGCGCTACGAAAATGCCCTTGGCGTCCAGGAAGTGGCGCGGGTGGCCGTTTATTGTGGCAGTGGCGTCACCGCCGCGCACAACGTTCTGGCCATGGAAATCGCTGGCATGGGCACCGCCGCGCTGTATCCTGGTTCTTGGAGCGAGTGGTGTCGGACGCATGAAGAGGTTGTTACACAATTAGGTTTACAATCAAGTGAACAATCAACCGAGTAGCCAGTTAATTGGATGAATCGGTGTGGGTTGGCAGCAAGTCAGGGTTTTTTACAACCATCTTTTTTGGACAAATTAATTGGGAGAATCGAATCTATAAATTCTTCTAATTAATAAGAAATGGTCACTACTGAAAATAATTTTAATCGTATAGTCTATTATTCAAACATATTAATTTATATTTTGAGTTACAATCGAAATAGGTCCTGAACACATTTCAAACATGGGTCCAATTAGTTTAAAGCCCTGGACGTTTTTCGAGGAATCATGTCGGCAGAAGATGCAGTTCTGGTGACAATGGGGGGCTTGCATGTCTGAATATCGCCTCAATGCAACAAGGGAATTTTTGATGGGATACATTCGTAAGAATCCTGGAATTCACAAAAGCGAATTGTGTAGAATTACAGGTTTGGCTTGGGGGACAGTAGGCCACCACCTTCGGGTACTCAAAAAAGAAGATTCCATACAAGTATTCCATGTGGGGCGCGTTGTTCACGTCACCCCATCTAACGTTGCTGAGCTGATGCAGACGCATCCCGCGCTTCTTGCCCCGGATGCCCGAAAAATTCTACACTCACTGGCCCAATCCAAATTTGACCTGGGTCCTACCAGCATCGCGCGCGACTTGGATATGACCACCAAGCAGGTCCGAAAGCACCTGAGTTCATTGCAAAAATCTGGATTGGTTGAAGAAGATGGAGCCTACCACCCACGGTTCCGCCCAACTCGCAGCGGCCAGCAGCAGTTTGAGAATGAGGGGATCCCGTCACCAGGGGAACTCCGTCGTAGTCCTGGGGATGAGCATCCTTTAAGCGCCCCTCCGAGTGGAATCTCAGAATCTCTCCAAACCTAGCCACATCTCCTATAACTTGGTCTTCGCGTTGATGGGGCATGGGCGGAAGGTTCCTTCTCCTGTGCATTTTAATTTCTCTGAGCGGCGTCGCGCAGGGCCAAATAATGTGGGATGATTCCCTTAATGATGCAGAGGTTTCCTATGTGCCATGGGCATTCGAGCCAACGCCCGATGCCTGGATCCCCTTGGGTCCCAATCCGTCGTATGATTTTGCCGATGTCACCTCCATTGGAATCCTTGAAGAAACAGACGATGCGCTCATTTTTTCCGTCACGGTCCGGGGTGTCTCTGGCATTTACCTCGATACGCAATTAGGGCGCATGGCGGAATACGCGGTCAATTTCACATTTGGAGGCAACTTACACAATGGAGTGTTTGTCTATGATCGAATGGAGAAGGACATGGCGTTTGAGCTGGTTGCCTTCGATGGCATTCGCTGGTACTCCGTGTTCCGAACGGCAGCAGAAGAAATGAGCCCCGGCTCGTGGAAAGCCACCATGCCAAAGTCCGCCCTCCGTGATCTCAAGGGCCTTCCTGCGGTGCTTGGCGGAACATTAGAGCAAATTCACGCCGCCGGTTATCGAAGCAGCCGACCCTTTGACACAGAACTTTACTCTCCCTATCAATGCCCAGGATCACTTCCGGAGTTTGAAAAACCAAGCCGATGCGGGTACCGATACCGGGATCTCATCGACAATGGAAATGCCCTCGGAGACTACGAATTACTCAAGGCACAAACGGGCGAATTATTCGTTGAAACGATTGACCCCATCCGTTACTCGAACGGCCTCGAATCGACGTACATTTACGAAATCCAAGTGGGCAATCCCACAGGCACGGCGAAATTACTTCAGATTGACGTGGAAAACATCCCTGAAAATTGGATTGTCAACGTGCCTCGCGAAGTCATAGTCGAGTCGAGTGGTTCCTTGTCGTTCCCCCTAGCAATCAGTGTACCCTTTGTGCACCAACATGGCTCAACGGAACTCCTTGAAGTGGTGCTCAGCGAAAACGGCGTCCAACAAGGTCGAACCATGGCCGGAGTGACTTGGCCAGAAATTCCGCAGCCCAGCGGACACCACTCTCGACTGTTCCTGCACGGAGACGGAGACCGGATTCAATGGATCAACACCATTGAAGAAGATCCAAAATCCGCCGAAGAAGTTCCTGGACTCCTCGGGGGAATTGGCGTCATGGCCACGGGAAAAACGCACCAATTTCGCTGGTCCATGCCACTTAGCCCGGGTCTTCAAATTGGCATCGATGGCGATATGAATCGAGCCATGGAAGGCGCCCTTGCCTTTTCAAGCACCATTGACGCCGATGCCGAGCTCGTGATGGAGCTTCGACTCGTGGATTCCATTGGCCAAGAGCATGTTTTGACCAAGGTTGAGCACGATACCCTTCAGCTTCGGGCCCAGCAAATCCTAGAGGTTGACCTCGAAGGGGAGATGAAGAGTCTCTGGGACTTCATTTCGCCGGATGATGATCAAAATCTCGAATTGAGTATTCTGCTGTACTTGCGCCCATCGCCGGCCGCGGGTGCTGATCCTACCATCGCAGTTGGTCTTCAAGCAGCTGAGTCTTGGCTGGACTTGCCCCTCTTGGAATTTCAAGACTTGAGCGGGTTGGATGCAAACTTTGACCCCGCCTTGAGCGCCGTTGCAAAACCCCTCTTGCGCTCAGCAAACCCGGGCGGACAAGTTCTCATTCAGTATGAAATAAAGAACGAAGGTCCTGCTGTCACTCTTGATTTCAACGTCTTAGGCAGCCTCCAAGCGGCCGCACAAGTGGAACCGAGCAGGGTAAAAATTTCCGAAGGGGGCTCGGCCACGGTTGGGGTCTACGTGGAGGTTCCAGAGTTTTCCCAGCACGGCGATCGCCTGACGTTTTTCCTGTATGGGACTGAGAAAAATAGCGACGTTCCAAGGTTCTTTGCACCCTCTCACGTCGAGGTGCGGACTGACGAAGTTTTCCTCGATGAGGAGGCGCCGGATAAAAACAAGGAGAGTCCCGCACTTGCAATCCCCTTGGTCGTAATCTTGCTGGTACTAGCTAGTCGTAGAATGGGCATGAATCAAACCTGATTCACACTTCTCAGCCAGCGGCCTTAACCCGCCTGATTCAGAGTTCTCCTCCGAGCACTATGTCTCAATCTAAACCTCTCAAAGCACGAGCTATCGAACGCCTGGAAAACACCAGCGTCGCCGCTGCCCTCATGGGCGCCGTTCCCGCAGGTGAGTCTGGGTGCACAGGAATTTGTGTGGCAACATTCTGCGAAACCTGGGACTGCAACAGTATTCACCCTGAATACATCGTCATCGGGCGCGTAGACTGGGTCTTCACCGTCGCCAACTAGGTTGCGACTCCTTCCTCATCCTACTCTCTCCTTTATCTCCTGATCTTTGCCGTGTCTTGCACGGATTTGGACCCTAGGTCTGTTTGTACGTACCGACTCCGGGGCGCCCTGATCATTTTGCGTTTCTAACTAGTAAAATGTGGAATCAATCTTCCCAATGAACCCGTCAACAGCCAACCCAGTCATCTAGGTCGGGCCAATGCTCAACTAGGGCAGCAATGCCCGGTGAATTACTATGAACAACAAGACCCAACTAAAGGCCCGCGACATCGAACGCCTCGAGAACACCAGCGTGGCCGCCGCGCTCGCCGGTGCCGAAATGAGCGTCGCCGATACCTGCTCCGGTATCTGCGTCGGTGTCATCTGCAGCTTGTTCTGCTACGTTGGCAGCTAAGCACATAATTAATTTCTCTTCCCTCTTCACCACCTTAAGGTTTCAAACTCCCCGGGGGTGACCTATTATGGATAAGACAAAGCCGACAATCTCACTGGATAGTAATCTCTGCCTTCATCCATATTCGATTCACCGAGAGGAAGACTGCGACCCCTTGCTGGCCCTGCCTGAGCGCAAGGCCTTCCTGGAAGTGGATGATGTCAGCATACGCGCTGTCCAACTCATCCACGAATCCGCTTCGATTGATGAAGCCCAAAACGCCCTCGCCAAGGAAGAAGGCGTAGACTACGATCTTTTGGGATTGGCAGAATTGCTTCTCGAAAAGGGATTCGTAGCCAGTGTGGATTCCTGGGAGGATGAATTACCCGTTGGGGCGGCTCGAAAGCGCCACCCATTGCTCTACAAATTTGGATTAGAGCGTCTTGCGCCCTACCTCCAATCGCACCCCTTCTTGCTCGTGGCACTGTTGCCCATGACTTGGGTTGGAATTGCCGGATCGGAACTGGCTGCCTATCCAAATCCTGCCCACTTGCTCATTAGCTCCCACCCCACAATCAACATCATTGCGAGCCTTGGCGGCTTACTCGCCATGGCCTACCTGCACGAACTAGCCCATTTCTACACCGCAAGGCGCCACGGTTTGAACCCCACCATCCACTTGAGCCACCGGTTCTACATTTTGGTGCTTCAAACAGACGTCACCGACGCTTGGACCCTCCCCCGGCGGGCACGCTTGCAAATTTTCCTCGCGGGAATGACGTTTAATGTGATTGTCGCCAGCGTATTCGGCATCATTGCATCTCTCATCTATCTAGGTCACATTGAGGCCTCTGCAACAACTCTGAAAATGGTGCGATATGTCACGTACCTGAATATCTTGCCCCTACTGTTCCAATTCTTCATTCCGGCTAAAACGGATCTATACCACGCGCTTCTGACGATGACGAAGCGACGCAACCTCATGTCAGACTCCATGGGGTACGTGGTGTTCCTAGTCGGACGTGGATTCCGCAATGTGTTCCAGCGCCAGAAAATTCGCTGCACTGGATGTGAACTAAGCATCCAGCCTTACGACCCATTCTGCTTCAAGTGCGGGACCCAAAACCCTGCCATCAATCCCAACAAAATGCCCTTCACCCGGAAGGATCACCGGCCCTTGCTGGGCTTCGGTCTATTCTTCCTCATCGGGAGCCTGCTTGCGTATGGATACGTGCTTCTCATTGCAAGCGGATTCATGATGGACAACATCATCCTCAGTGTCCAGGGATTCAACACGTACCTAGCGCAAGAGCGCTACCTCATGATGAGTGAGAGCATCGTCGCCCTGTTGCTTTCAACCCTGCAAATTGCGGTCCTTGGAACCTTCCTACTCCAAGGAATTTGGGGAATGTTCTCGCCCATCGTCAAGCCGATTTTCGTGGCGCTCCACGTAATGGTCGTCACCATTCTCGTCAATATCATCAATACCGTGCTCCGGCTCTTGCCGGACACCGCTGCGCAAAGAGGGCGGAAAATGCTCATCTTGCCGCTTGCAGCGACTCTACAAATGGAGAAAAAGAACCAATGACTCAATTTGAGCCACTCGAATCGCATACCGTCGTCCCGTATTTGCTCAAGCGAGGGTTGCTTGCTCCGGTCGAATTGGCAAACGAATTGACCGTGGAGGATATCAGCCGCCGCAACCGAAGCTTCCGGGTTCGAACAGAAAATCATGGTTTCATTGTGAAGCAAATCATGACCCTGGACGACCAATTGGCCAACCGGACCCTCACTCAAGAAAGCCGCACGCTCTCCATGATTCAAGAGGCGCCGGCCTTCCGAGGCGTGCGCCGTGCCGTTCCTTCAATCGTAGACCACGATACAGGAAACGCCACACTGATCACCGAGTTGGTCGCACCGGCCACCACGCTCACAAAATTAGTGGTCAACCTAGGCGACATCAATTGGAACACGGCCGCATTTGAGTCCGCGGGCCGAACTCTTGGGGCCTTCCACGATCAATGTAGCGAACACCTCCAAGGTGACCTTCAACGGATTCCAATTGAGTATCCAAACCCCATGCGCTTGCAAGAGAGCATTCGAAGCAGCATTCGGTCTGGTGCAAAGAGTGCGGTTCCGTTAGAGGCTGCCCTTGAATTCATGCCCTGGGATGACGTCCCCGGCATGGTCGAAGCTTGGGGTCAAGCCACAGGGGCATGCCATGGCGATGTTCGATGGGATAACATCCTGATTACGTACGGGAGGCCAATCTATGGCAACTATCCCCTCCACCTCATCGACTGGGAGTTCACTGGTCGCGGAAATCCTTCATGGGACGTGGCTTGTTTCCTAGCTGAGTTCCCCCGTTTCCGTGCTCTAACCGCTGCGGTCCACGCTC
>JBFJXT010000040.1:0-12020 GCA_041623015.1 Thermoplasmatota archaeon
AAACCCAATGGGTTCTCGGCGCCAACGGCACCCTCTCGCTGGATGCTTTTTCCGAGGAATTTCCAAGCTTCGATGTGATGCACATCACCAACCGCATCAGCGGTGAGCCCACCATTGGCATCACCCGCACCGGTGCCGTGTTCTACGCCGCAATTGACTTTGATGGCGCCGGTGGACAACCTCGCACCGTGTACCTGCGCAGCACCGATGATGGCGCCACGTGGGTTGACTCCAGCCCCCACATCTTGCACACGGTCAACACCCACCCCATCAGCGGCGACCCTTACGTGTACTCGGACCCGAGCACCGGCCGCATTTACGCCATGGACATGGGTCCTCACGTTGCATGCAACAAGATCAGCTGGAGCGACGACGACGGAGAAACCTGGGTCACCCGAGAAGGCGCTTGCCCGCTTCCGGTCGCAGACCACCCTAGCCTGTTTGCTGGCCCCAAGGTGGGCCCCGCCGCAGCGGCCGCTCCGGCTACCAGTGCTCAGGGCTACCCCAACAACCTGTACCTCTGCACGAACCAAATTGCAGACGTCCAATGCAGCCTCAGCCCCGACGGCGGCATCACCTGGCTCCCTAGCCAACCGGTATTCTTGGGCGTGGATATTGCCAAGTTGACCGAAAATGCAGCTTCGCTCGACTGGCTCTGCGGATCCCTGACGGGTCACGGTCACGCCAGCTTCACCGACGGCACCGTTTACCTCGGCCGCGGCTTCTGTGGTGTTCCCATGGTGGCTGTGAGCCATGATGGTGGCCTCAACTGGGACCAAGTGGTCATCAGCGGCGACACGGACCACTACCTAGGCTACGAACACGATGTGAGCATCGGCACCGACACGGAAGGTGTTGCGTACGCAACCTGGCTCGGCATGGGTGACTCCCGCGTCTACTTGTCCAAGAGTGTTGACCAAGGCCGCACCTGGAGCGAACCCATGGACCTGACGCCACCTGGCGTTACGGCCGTGAAGCTCCCGAGCCTAGTGGCTGGCGACGCTGGGCGCGTGGCTCTCCAATACATGGGAACCGACACCCCAAGCGGCTGGGACATCCATTTCAACGAGACTCTCGTGGATGAGCGCAACAACGCCACCTGGAACGCCTACGTGGCTGTGAGTGTCAACGCCAACGACGACGCGCCTGTCTACGCCACCACCATGGTCAACGACCCCAGCCAGCCGCTCAAGCGAGGTGACTGCTGGGATCGCTGCTTTGGAGACGAGGGCGGCTTGTACGACTTCTTGGATTTGGACATGCACCCCATCACGGGCCAACTCTGGTCGGCGCTTGTTGACATTTGCACCGGCGAGTGTGACTTGCCTGGCGCCGATGCGCAATCGTACCAGAAGGCCAAGGGGACCGTGGCTCGCCAATTGACGGGCCCCCGTCTCTTGCTCGAGCCGTTCGAGCAAGCCTAGTTGCCCCGTGTGGTTTTTCTTTTCCCTTCCTCCATTTTTTCACCCTTTTTGCGGACACCGTCCGTGCGCCCCAACTGGATTGAATCGAGCCTGCCGTGGCTTGTACCAGTCCATTCAAACAGGATGCCCGCGTCGCTCGTTTCCTGGCTAGTTTCTGTCCCGCCTGCAAAGGCCTCATGCGGCCGCGCAACGGTGTCCTTGAGTGCCTACGCTGCTCCGATGATGGCAAGGCACGCACCGTCATGGCAAAGGGTCGGCGCATCTCGCTGCAGCAGGGACAGATGTCTCTTGGTGGTGAGCGACGACGCACCCAGGAGCCCATGGCGTTCGAGCCACCACTCGCTCCGGTCACCGCGGACTGGCGGCCCCACACGGACACAGGCCAGCCGCACCCGGTCTTCGGTTTGTTCCCATACGATACGATTCGTGCAGGGCAGAAGAAATTCGCCCGCGATGTCACCATGGCGGTGGCCGGCGGCAAGCACTTGGTGGCGGAAGCGCCCACGGGCATCGGCAAGACGGCGGCAAGCCTCGCACCGGCCCTCAAGCACGCCCTGGACCACGGCCGGACGGTTCTATTTCTAACCAGTCGCCAAAGCCAGCACCGCATCGCCGTGGACACCCTGCGGCAAATTCGGGAGCTTCGCGGCGCCCGATTTACCCTTGTGGATTTGGTCTCCAAGCGCGACATGTGCTTGCGCTCCGAGGCCGTCGACATGCACCCGGCCCGGTTCCCAGATTTCTGCGCTCAAGAAACCCGCACCCGCAGTTGCAAATTCCTTCGCGACTTGGATGACGACACCAAGAACCGCGTCAAGGACGGTGTCTTGCATGTGGAAGAATTGATGGGCGTTGGCAAGGAGTCCCAGATCTGCCCCCATTTGTTGGCCATGGAGACCAGCAAAGAAGCCCATGTGGTGGTGGCTGACTACAACCACTTATTTTCTGATATCCGCGACCGCAGCCTCGAACGGCTCGGCGTGGAACTCAAAGACCTCGTGGTCATCGTGGATGAGGCGCACAATTTGCCCGATCGCATTCGGCAAAACCACGCCCACAAAATTACTGATGCCTTGCTAGACCAAGTGGAGGGCGAAGCTCGCCTGCACAAGGCCCGAGGCGTCCTAGGCGACGTGCAAGCTTTGCGAAAGTGCCTGCGCGACTTGGCGGACATGTCGGTTCGCGAAGGCCGCGCAGAAGAAGGTCGACTTGGTGGCGAAGAGAAGCGCATTGCCCGCCTTGATGTGGACATGCTTCCGGCAGCGTTCCTAAAAGCGCGAAGCGGCGGCACCCTGGGCTTGACTCGGGGCCTCGTGGATGCTGTGGAAGAACTTGCGGAGCTTGTCAAGGAAATCAAGAAGGGCACCGACGCACAAGTCCATTCTGAGCAACTAGCCGAAGCCCTCGAGGACTGGGATCGCTTCCAATCGGGCGCATTGCGTTACCTTGAGTGGGACGAAAACGGCACCGCCGTCCACGTTCGGCTGCTTGACCCGGGTGTCCCCGCGCGCAAGGTGTTTGCTGGTGTCCATTCGGCCATTCTCATGAGTGGAACCCTGAGCCCCCCGGAAACCACACGAGATCTCTTGGGTCTCGAAGCGGCCCGAACCATGGTCAAAACATACCCGAGTCCTTTCCCGCCAGAACACAAAGCGCTGGCCATTGCGCAAGGAATGAGCACTCGGTACAAGGATCGCAACGACGCCTTGTGGCACCGCATGGCCAAGCAAATTGCGGACGTCTGCGACGAGACCAAAGGCAATGTCGCGGTGTTTGCACCCAGCTATGCCATCATCCGAGAGATTCGCATCGCCCTCGATTTGCAGGGCCAAGACGGGTCCAACAGGGAGCGCATCGACGAGGAGCCCGGGATGAGCAAGCAGGAGCGCGACCGGGTCCTTGACACCCTAGAAGGTGCTCGAAACCGAGGCGCGGGCGCTCTGTTGCTTGGTGTGCTTGGCGGCAGCTTCAGTGAGGGTGTGGATTTCAAGAACAATCTACTGTCCGCCGTTTTCATCGCGGGTCTTCCCCTAGCGCCCCCGGACTTGGAAGTGGATGCAGCCATTGGCTACTTCGAACGACGCTTCCCCGGTAAGGGTCGCTTGTACGCGTACATTGCGCCCGCCATGAACAAGGCGCTGCAAGCGATGGGTCGAGGCATTCGCAGCGAGACGGACAAGTGCGCCGTGATTCTCCTGGACGACCGGTACAACGGCCCGCCATACCGTGGGTTCATGCCGGCCGAACCCAAGCCGATCTGCACGCCCGATCCTGCGGCCTACGTTATTCGGTTCCTTCGAGCGTTTGAGCTTTAGCTCGAGCCGCCCACCAAATCCAAGCCAGTCCAACGGCTGGAACCACCATGAGCCAGGGGGCGCCCGCGTGCAAGGTGGCATCGCCGCCGCCACTGTGCAAGAACGGCGCAGGGTGCAAGTGAGGGCCCCAGTAATCCACGGCCACGAACGCGGCAAGGAACGCGAGAGTCCCCGCAAGCCAAGTCCACTTGCGAGCGTCACGAAGCAAGTCCGGAACCATGACCAAGCCCAGAAGCGGCATGCCCATGTGACTCACGAACAACACCGGATTGGCGTTGCCGTCTGCTACACTGGCCCAGTCGAAGGTGCCCATGCGGTCGGAGTAAGCCACGAACAGGAACGTGGTCCACAAGCCCACATAGATGTTCAAGCAAAACGCAAGTGCATCCAGGAGCCAGTGGCGCCAATTGAACAGCATATACGCAAGCACCGCCACGACCCAAACGAGGACTGCATTGGGGCTGTCGCTGACGAGTGGCCACCAAGCCACGTTAACAAAATGCTCGCTGCTGGGTCTGAATTGCCCCACGTCGTAGTAAAAATACCAACCGTAACCGATGCCGAGCGCAGCCGGAAACAGGACTGGAACGAGCAGTCGCCAGTCCGTTTTGAAGCGTTGCAAGAGCACCAAGAGGGGTGCTCGGGGTTCGGCCACGATGGGTGGAATGAGGTCACCGGTTTCAAGGGATGGGTTGCGGAACATCCCGGTGTGGAGCGTGTTCGGCGTTGGCGATTTCCACGGCCGCCGCCACGCGATTCAGTTGTTTCTCTTGTTCCCTGAACCAGTCGCGGCTCCAAACGCGCTCCACGCGCCAGCCACGGGATTTCAGGAAGGCGGGCCGCGCCACGTCGCGCTCTCGGGCTCCATTTGCGCCTCGGAATGCGGGTCCGTCCAGCTCCACGGCCACGAGGAAGCGCTCGGGATCGTCTGGGTGCGCCACGGCCACATCGATGCGGTAGCCGCTGTAGCCCACCAGGGCCTTGCTTGGGTATCCGATGTCTGCAAGGCCTTCGACGATGGCTTCGTGCAAGGGCGTGATGATGCCTTGGCTGGCGCGAAGGGCGCCGTCGCCCACGTCGGAAAGGACTCGGCTAGCAGACTCGTGGTCACCTCGTGCCACCGCGCGGGCATATTGCAAGTACGCCTTCAGGTGTCGTGGGCCATCGTGGGCTGCGGTGTCAACCTTGAGTTGTTCCGGGTCGATGCTTGTGACCACGTGGATTTCTTGTCGGGCTCGGGTCACGGCAACGTTGAGCCGGTTTTCTCCGCCGCGTTGGTTGAAGACACCAAAGTTGGTGCGCAGCTTACCATCGGCGCCGGGGCCGTACGTGGTGCTGAAGACGATGATGTCTCGCTCGTCTCCCTGGACATTTTCGATGTTTTTGATAAAGGGTCGATCGTCGAGGCGGTCGCGGTTCGTTGCAGTGGTCCAGAGGGTGCGGAACGCTTCGTCCGATTCGCACCGAGCGTCAATCATTTCCTCAATGTGGTCCCGTTGGGCCTTGTTAAAAGTCACAACACCCACAGTAGGCGGCTGGGGGCGGGAGAGAAGCAAACCAAGCAGGTCCAAAACTGCGTCGGCTTCGATGGCGTTGTGGCCGTCCACGAAGGCGCCTTCGATGCGGTGGTAGCCAATGGGGCGAACGCTCGCCTCCGGGCTTGGCACCACTTTGAGGCCGCCGCCGTAGTATGCGTGGTTACTGAATTCGACCAGTTCTTGGTATTCGCTTCGGTAGTGCCATTGCAACATGCGGCTGCCGAATGCCGCTTGGCCAAGGGCAAGCAGGCTGTCCGTTTCTAGGTCCTCGTCTTCGTCTTCGAGGCCTCCTTGGAACAGTTGGAAGGGCGGCAATTGCTTCTCGTCGCCAGCCACCACCACGCGCTTGGCGCGGTAAATGGCAGGCAATGCGCGCTCAACGGCCAATTGACTTGCTTCGTCAAATACCACGAGGTCAAACAAGCCAGCTTGCAGGGGGTGAACGGCGCTGACGGCCTCGGGGCTCATGAGCCAGCAGCGTGCGGCGCGGGCCAGGACGTGCGCATGTTTGTCTTCTTGAACAATGGCGCGAAGGGTTGGGATGTTGCGTTTGCGTCCCAATTTGGCTTGAACTTGATTCCAATCGGTTTCGGCTCGGCGATTGGGGTGATGGTCGCCGGGCGGCAGGACCGGAGTTTTGGCAAGGCCCTGCAATTCGGCGCGAATGGCCGTCGCCATGGCATCTTGGCGTTCGGGAAGGAGCGTTGCGAGGCGGCGGCGCTTGCGGTCATACTCCCGGAAGGGATCTCCGCGAAGCTCTGGCACCGTTGCTTCGAGTTCGTTGATCCATGCGTGCAACGCTTCTTGCTCAAGGGCCCAGGGAATATCGCGGGCTTCTCGCAATCGGTCCATGGCAAGCAACAAGAGCCTTCGAACGGGACTGGAGAGGGCGGCGAGGTCCCGGTCCACTTGCACCAAGCGATTCCAGTCTTCAAGGCCGGCCTTCCACGCTTCGACGCGGGTTTGCGCCACTTCGAATTGCACGTGCGTGACGCTTCGAAGCATCGTGGGGCTGCATACATCCGTGAGCGCTTCGGCGGCGTCCAGAACACGAATGCCTTGGCGAACTTCGGTGGCCCAACGGGGGGCTGCATCGAGCGTGGCATTCTCGGTGGCGAGGAAATCAAGGATGGCGCGTCGGGCTTCCTTGTAGTTGCTGTTGAAGGCCCGGAGCATATCGTTTCGGTGGGCATTCCAGGTGCCAAAGGCATCTGCAAGACGCTCCAGCTCTTCCCTCTCGGCCATCAGGTAAGGTGCATCAATGGCACGGGCAAGAACGTCTAGGCGTTTTTCCACATCCTCGCGGCTAGGTGGCGTGGTAATGCCAAGGTCTCGCCTGCCGCTCCAAGCATGGTCAAGGGCCAATTCGCGCACATCGTCTCCCATGGACTGGATGGCGGTTTGGGTGGCTTGAATTTCGCTCCACGTGGAGGATTGCACCCGTTCGCGGTCTCCCAAGACTGGCACGTACCCTGGGCTTGCGTGGCTGTAGATTTGGAATCGGCTGCGGCCGTGGTGGTCCTCTCCAAACAAGGCGGCGAGTCGATTACAATCGTCTACGAGGCCGTCCACTTCGTCGCAAAGAGACATGACGTCGCCATCGTGGGGAATTTCACCGGCTTCAAGCAATCGCGCGATGCGGGCAAAGGTGTCCTTGCGGTCTGCTTGCGGGTCGTGCACCAGCAGCGCTGATTCGCCGAGGCCCGATTTTTGCAATCGCTCAAACACCACATCTAGTGCGGCGCGCTTCTGGCAAGCAACGAGCACTTTCTCACCGTGGCGCAGGGCATCGGTGACCAAATTGGCAATCACTTGGGATTTGCCGGTGCCTGGGGGGCCGCGAACGACGGTGAGTCGCTGGTGGCGGGCGGCAAGGAGCACGTCGTCTTGGCTGCCGTTGCTGGCAAGCACCGTGCCAAGCTCTCGGTCGGGAATAGAATCCAATGCCGGCGGTGCTGAATCGGCTGGCAGGGGCATGACGCTTTCTTCCGCGTCGAGCAAGCGGCCAAGCAAGGATACGTCGGCGCCACCGCCCTCGGCAGCAGCGAGCAGGCCTGCGTAATCGGCGTGAATCGGTTCGTTGGTTTGCGGAAAGTCACCCAAGACCACGAAGGGCTCAAGGTGTAGTGCTTCGTCTCGGCGGCGCTCACGGTCGGCCTTGGTGAGGCTAGGAAGCGGGCGCGGCGTTCGATCTTCTGCAAGTGGCACCGGCAAGCCATGTTGAGCCATCAAGGTCTCAATGGCGCCAAGCAGCACATTCCAATCCCATTCATCGACGGGAGCCGAGGCATGTTCTTCCAGCAGTGCTTCCAATTCCTCGGTGAATGCCTCCGCAAGTCGAACGCCCCGAATTTTTTCCACGGCAGCCATCAAGGCGCGATTGGCGGTGGGTCGCGTGCCGTCTCGCACTTCTGCGTGCCAGCCGGAGTCGCGGCCGGAGTCTTTGCGCACGAGCTTGATGGGCAACAAGACCACGGGAGCACGAATCCACGTGGAGTCATCCAGGGCGCCCACGAGGAACGGGAAGCCGACGTTGCCGGTGCGCAAGCCGGTTTCGTCGCGATTTTGCTTGAGGGTTCGAGCAAGGGTGGCAAGGTCGCGGCGTCGACGAAGGGCCGCATCATCGGAGCGGCTGTCCCGAGAAATGGCAACGCTGTTGCCTCGCAGCAATCGGCGTACAGCGTCGGTGCAGGGGGCAGCGCCGATGGTGGCAAGATCGAAGCTGCTTCGAGCCGTGAGGGTGCCAAGGAGAATGGAGCGGTTGCGGGCCGTGATGTGGAGGAGGCGGTCGCGGAGGTTGGTCAATCGGGTAGCAAGCAAGGAGGATCCGGGATTGGCATCCGTTGGATCGACAAGGGGGGAGACGCCGGAATCGTGCACTGCTTATTTTCTTGGCTTGGCGGGCCTTAATCGCTTTGATTGGATCCTCAAACGATGGGCTCAAAGGTGGCACTTGCCTTCAGTATGGACGAGGCTGGCCTGACGGCTGGCCATCGGAGTGGTTTGGCTCCCGGTTCGTGGTTGCCAAGAGTCCGAAATTGCTTGGAATTGAAGTGCAGGCGACCGGATTCGAACCGGTGAAGCACTAAGCCCCTGATCTTAAGTCAGGTCCCGTTGGCCGCTTGGGTACGCCTGCGTTTGGTGTTGGTTTGCGGGTGTTTCGCCCTGGTTGGGCGACCGCAGGTCGTCCCGGCCTTGATGATCGACCTTTCTGAAGGTCGCTTGCCGGTACGCCTGCGTTTGGTGTTGGTTTGCGGGTGTTTCGCCTTGATTTGGGGTAAGGGGATGGAGGTGACTTTGATTCAACGGTCCTCGCCCATCAGACGCGCACGTCTCGGGGGCAGGGTCTATCGAATCCATTTGAGGGGTCTTCAGAGTCCCTTGAAAAATGCCTCGAATCCGAACCCGAGCAGAACCACGAGGAAAACGGGTAGCGGGTACTTGATGATGGGTCGGAAGATTTTGCCCATGTCCCAGCCTTTGCGGCCGACGCTCAGTTCGTCGAGGATTTCGGGTTTGATCCAGCCTGTGTAAATCACTAACATGAGGCCGCCCAAGAGCAGCAGGATGTTGCTAACGAGGCTGTCGGCGATGCCGAACCAGTCCATACTGATGGCTGCGGGTAGCCCCAGGATGTAGGTGCTGAGGCCCACGAGCAGGACGGCGCGGGCGCGCCCCCAGTGGGGGAAGCGGTCGACGACGTAGCTGATGGGCACTTCGAGGAGACTGATGGCGCTGCTGAGGGCCGCAAATCCAAGCATCAAGAAGAATCCGAATGCCAGAAGGCCACCGAAGGTGCCGCCGATTTCAGCGAACGCAGTGGGGAGGGCGATGAAGAGGCCGCCAACGCTGCTTGCACCTGCATCGTCCGCGAGGCCTCCGAGGCCTAGGGCGAACATGAGGGGGAACACCATGAGGCCGGCGAGCACGGCGACGCCGGTGTCGGCGAATCCGATAATCATGCCGGTGCTTTGCAGGTCGGTCTCCTTGCCGATGTAGCTGCTGTAGGTCAGCATGGTGCCTAAGCCGAGGCCGATACTGAAGAATGTCTGCCCAGCGGCTTCATTGAATGTGGTTCGATTGATGGCGTCAAAGTCGGGAATCAGGAAAAACTCACGCCCGGCTTGTGCGCCGGATTGTAAGTTGCCATAGATGACGAGGCCCACCACGAAGGCGAACAACACGGGCATCATCATGAGGTTGGCCTTCTCGATGCCGCCGCTGACCCCGCGCACGAGGATGCCGATGGTGATGGCCATGAACAGCAAGTGGAACAGGATGCTCATGGGGTCGACACTGATTGTGGCAAAATACGAGGCAGCGCCGTCGAAATAAGGGGCCGTGGCAGAGTCGAACATGTATCGAAGCGCCCAGCCGGCGATGACGGAGTAATACGAGAGAAGCAAGACGGCGGTGCCGAGGAAGATGAAACCAACCCAGGTGAATCGCTTGTCTGGGCTGCCGTCTTCTTTGGTGCCGGTGAACGCACCGACGGCGTTGCGGGCGCGGTTGCGGCCAATGCTTAGCTCAGCAAACAGGGCGGGCAATCCAATCAGGAATAGGAATGCGAGGTAGAGGACGATGAACGCCGCTCCGCCGTTGGTGCTGGTTACGTATGGGAAGCGCCAGAGGTTGCCGAGGCCCACTGCGGAGCCAATAGCTGCCATCATGAACCCCAGTCGGGATTGGAATGCGCCGCGACCTGCCATCGGCGGCCCACTGGCGAAGGGAAGGAAAGGGTTTCTGACTGGTTTTGGGGCGAGTGCTATGGCAATGGTTATCATTGTGGCTTGGGTCGGCCGCGACTGTGCCCCTATTGGGGCCGCACCTCTTCGAGCGTTTTTGGCTCGAAAATACCACACGCCGCAGTAGCTTAGTTGGTGGAGCTTCGGACTGTTAATCCGATGGTCGCCCGTTCGAGTCGGGTCTGCGGCGCTTTTTCAACCTCCTAGCGGAGGCCATTTCGAGTCGATTCAGTGAATTACCTGGCCCGTGTTCCAAGTTGGATGAAGCCAGAGTTGGCGTTCCTTGTTGATGGTGATCAAGTCGGTCCTGAATTATTGCCTGGTCTTCTGAAAAAACTTGAGGTTGATTGGGTGGTGAGCCAGAGAACTGCCGTTCGGAATTTCCGTAGTTCCAAAGATCAGCAAGAGTGGGCCGAGTTTGCGGCAAAATGTGATGTTCGCTGCATTCAGAGACATCCGGTGGCCCTTAGAAAAAATGGAGCAGATATTGAATTGGCCATTGAAGCGATGGATTTGCTGCATGGGCTTCAGTATCGAAATTTTTGCATTGTCTCGGGGGATTCTGACTTTCTTCCCTTGGTGAGCCGACTCAAGCGCATGGGGGGTCGTGTCATGCTCATTGAGCCAGATGCCCTTCGAAACCAGGTGCCTGGCAGTTCAGCGTCAGCACAGAATAACGGCGCATCCAACAATACGCAAAAGGTGGCGCAGCCGTCAAAGTCATCGCAGAGTGGCGGGGCCAAGTCGGCGGCGCATTCTGCTGTTTCTCTGCCAAAGTCAACGACGCTCAAAAAGTCAAAATCAAGCACGTCATCTAAGAAAAAGGAACTTGATAAATTGCAATCAAGTTACAAGAGTCATGTTAAGAATGCGATAAAAAAATTGCGTGGAAATAATGAACATGATGGGGGCTGGGTTAAATTGAACCGGCTCGGTGTTGTGTTATCTGAAGATGGGAAGAAGCGAGAAGCGTTTGGTTTTGCTCAGAGCCGGCCCCTGCGGTTAGTTGTGGAAAGTCTCGGATTCAAGGTCGATTCAGCTGAACCTGGCCAGTATAGAGTTTCCTTCTGAGTTCAGCCGTTCCGCCCTTTTCATAGGTCGGTATCGGGGGCTGGCACTGCTTTGCCCTTGATTGTCTCCTGGAACCAGGCTTGCACGTCTGGGTCTTGGAAGCGCGGTCGAATCTGATGGTGCAGGGTGCTGCCAGTTTGCACTCGGGTTGTCCCTGCACTGGCAGCGACCGTTGCGGGTGCCTTGGCTTGCTTGGGGTCGGGCAAGTAACTGGCAAGCACCGGCAGGAGCGTGGTGCTGACGATCCATGCGCAGGTGACCACGATGGCGGCGACGATGCCGAATTGCCGAAGCGGAATCAAGCTGCTGAATCCCAGGACACTGAAGGCAAACACGGTGGTCATGCTGGCGGCTAGAATCGGGCGGCCGACGCTGCGGAGTGCTGAGTCGGCGGCGGCTCGGCTCGTGGCACCATTTTTCCTTGATTCTTGGAAGTGGGCCATGATGTGCAGGCTGTAATCGACACCTACGCCGAGAATCATGGCAGTCATGACGCCGGTGATGGGGTTGATTGGGATGCCTGTGATGGTTTGTAGGCCCAATTGCCAGACGATGGTGACGGCGAGGGGGAGGAAAGCGAGGCCTGCCATGAGTGGGTGTCTGAAGATGGCGGCAAGCAGGATGACAACCAAGACGAGGGCGATGAGGGTGCTGATGAACAGGCTGTCGAGGAAGGAGGCTCGGCTCTCCCGGTCGAGAACTTCGGCGCCGGTGAGTCTGGCATCGAGGGGGGACTCTGCGGCGATGGCTTCGAAGTGATCCACGGCGGCTTGACGTTCTTCGAATTTGAATCCCACTTGGATGAGCCAGTAGTCTTCGGTTGCGACTCCTTCCGTGGCGGGCCCGACGAGGGGGCCGTTGGGTTCTGCGGTGCGGGCAAGGCGGTGGATGGGGCCGTCCACGAACCCAGACCACTCGCTTGCTTCG
>JBFJXT010000041.1:0-11944 GCA_041623015.1 Thermoplasmatota archaeon
CATTGGTTTCAGTCGCCTCGATGGCGTCCCCGTAGGCATCGTCGCCAACCAACCTGCCGTTCTGGCCGGGGCCTTGGACATCGAAGCCAGCATCAAGGGCGCCAAATTCATTCGCTTCTGCGACGCCTTCAACATCCCCATTGTCAGCTTCGTGGACGTGCCCGGCTTCCTGCCCGGCCTTGGCCAAGAACACGGCGGCATCATTCGCAACGGTGCCAAGTTGCTCTACGCCTACTGTGAAGCCACGGTCCCCAAACTCTCGGTGGTCCTTCGCAAGTCCTACGGCGGTGCCTACATCGTCATGTCGTCCAAGCACGTAGGAAGCGACTGCAACCTCGCTTGGCCCGGCACCGAAATCGCCGTCATGGGTGGATCGGGCGCCGTGGAAATCCTGCACCGCCGCGAACTGATGAAACTCGCAGAAACCGACCCCGCTGCCGCCGAGGCACGCAAGGCCGAGTTTACCGCCGAGTACGAACAAAAATTCGCCAACCCGTATGTGGCTGCCGAGCGCGGCTGGATTGACGACATCATCGAACCCCGCGAAACCCGCCCGCGCCTCATCGCTGCCCTGTTGCCCTTGTTGCAAAAGCGCGAGACTCGGCCAGCCAAGAAGCACGGCTTGACCCCTCTCTAAGCAAGTGGCCCGTAACGGCGCAGCCTTGTGCCGTCGGCGACCTCTTCCCCAACCTAACTTCCCTCCGCTCTTACCCCCTCCTTCTCATCGCCTTTTCCTGTCTCTTCCGTTCCCCTCCGATCCTGCCACGGAGCCCCCACCATGCCCGACACCGTCACCAAGGAGCCCATCGCCATCATTGGCCTGGGCTGCGTCCTGCCCGATGCCCCCGATGTATCCACATTCTGGAACAACCTCATGGAGGGCCGAAACAGCATCCAAGAAGTGCCACCCACCCGCTGGGACACAGCGCTCTACTACGACCCCAACAAGGCACCGGACCGCACCTACACCAAGATCGGCGCATTCGTGGCAGACGACAACTTCCAGGGCCTCGAATACCGCATGCCCCCGAAGGTGCAAGAGCAAGTGGACCCCAGCCAACGCTGGGCGCTCTCCGCCGCACGCCAAGCCCTCCTCGATGCCGGCCTCAACACCGGCATCCGTGGCGACGCCCCCGGCCGCGACTTTGACCGCGACCGCGCCGCCGTCATCATTGGAAACGCCATGGGCGGCGAATCTAACAAAATTGCAACCAAGCGATTGTTCTGGCCCGAAGCCCGCGACGCCATGGCCCAGGACACCGACTTCCAGAAGCTCCCCGAGGCAGAACGGGAAGCGATTCTAGAACGGGCTGAAGCACGATTCAAATCCAACACGGTGCCCGTCACCGAAGATACCATGCCCGGACACTTGTCGAATGTGGTGGCAGGCCGCATCGCCAACGTGTTCGATTTTGGCGGCAAAAATTTCACCACCGACGCCGCTTGTGCATCCAGTCTGGCAGCGCTTGACGCAGCCATGGACACCTTGCGCCGCAAGGAAAGCGACCTCGTCATTTGGGGCGGCACCGACCGCAGCATGGACATTACGCCCTACGTTCAATTCAGTGCCATCGGCGCCCTCTCCCCCGACGGCAGTCGGCCCTTTGACGCCGGTGCCAACGGCTTCGTCATGGGCGAAGGCTGTGCCATGTTTGTCCTCAAGCGACTGGCCGATGCAGAACGCGACGGCGACACCATCCACGCCGTCATCCGAGGTGTTGGCGGCAGCAGCGACGGCAAAGGCAAGGGCATCACCGCCCCCAACCCCCGAGGCCAAGTGAAGGCCGTTCGCCGCGCTTACGAAGAAGCCGAAATGGACCCCTACACCGTGGGCTACGTGGAGGCGCACGGCACCAGCACCCCCGTTGGCGACCCCGTTGAACTCAACTCCGTGCGCGAGGCATTCCAACAAGTGCGCGACGCAGATGTACCCGTGGGTAGCATCCGAGTCGGCTCTGTCAAGAGCAACATTGGCCACCTGAAGGCCGCCGCCGGTGCCGCTGGCATGCTCAAGGCGACCCTCGCCGTGCGCGATGGCGTCATTCCGCCAAGCATCAACGTCAAGACCCTCAACCCCGCCATCGAATGGGCCACCAGCCCCTTCCAAGTGGCCACCGAAAAGACTCCGTGGAACACCCCCGCCGAGCACCCCCGCCGCGCCGCCGTCAGTAGCTTCGGCTTTGGCGGCACCAACTTCCACGTGGTGCTCGAACAATACGTTCCCGGCGCCCTCCTCTTCCAACCGGCCAACCAAGCCACTGCAACCCCCATGTCCGCTGCACCCGCTGCCAACGCCGCACCCTCGAACACCCCAGGCCAAGCCCCGGACGCAACCCCCACGGCAAGCTTTGACGCCGATGGCTTCCGCGACCACATGCAAGCCGCCGCCGTGCTTGAGCAGACCCCGTTGGTCCTAGACGCCGACGCCTTGCCCGGCAGCGTCATGGGACTCGCCCCTGCAACCTTTGGCACCTCGGGAGAAGGCCCTCGATTCCGAGACACCTTCTACACGCTAACCAAGGAAGGCACCGCCGCCAATCGTCGCGTCGGCCTTGCCCTCACGGATCTTGCTGACTTGCCCAAGAAACTGGAGCTTGCAAGCAAAGCCGCGACCCAGCCCGCCGTGGCCAAGCTTGCCTTCAACCAAGGCGTGTTTTTGGGCCAAGGTGCCCCCAAAGGCAAGGTTGCATTCTTATTCCCTGGTCAAGGGACCCAGTACGTCAACATGGGCCGAGACCTTGCCCAGAAATACAGCGTCGTCGCCCACACCTTTGAGGAAGCCGACGCGGTGCTTCAAGACGAATTGGACGGCGTGAAGCTCACAGACATCCTGTGGCCCACCCCAGACACCCCCGAGAATCAGAAGCTCAGCAATGAGAAACTGAAGCTCACCGAATTCACCCAACCCGCCGTGCTTGCCATGGACGTTGCCATCCTGCGCCTCCTCAAGCAATGGGGCATCCAAGCAGACATGGTTGCCGGACACAGCCTCGGCGAATACGGCGCCCTCGTGGCAGCAGGCGTCCTGTCCTTTGCCGACGCCTTGCACGCAGTCGCCGCCCGTGGCCGCGAAATGGCCAACGTAGACTTGCCCGACCTTGGCAAGATGGCAAGCATCCCCGCCGACTGGGAAACCGTCAGCGCCGCAATCAAGGACGTGGATGAATACGTCATTTGCGCCAACAAAAACTGCCCCAGCCAAACGGTCATCGCAGGCAGCAGCGCCGGCGTCGATGCGGCCGTGGCCAAGCTCACCGAGCAAGGCCTCCAATGCATCTTCTTGCCCGTCAGTGCCGCCTTCCACAGCGACATCGTGGCCCCCGCGAGTAAGCCCCTTCGCAATGTCTTGGCCCGGCTCGACGTGCAAGCCCCGAAGACCCGCATCCTCAGCAACGTGGGCGCCCAGCCTTACGGCGACGATCCCGAAGCGATTCGCGACAACCTCGCCGTGCAAGTGGCCAGTCCCGTGGAGTGGATCGACATCATGGAGCGCATGTACGATGAGGGTGTCCGAACCTTCATTGAAGTGGGCCCCAAGAAAGCGCTCACTGGCTTCGCCTTCGACATCCTTGGCAGCAAGGGGGACGTGGTGGCCATCGCCGCCAACCACCCCAAGAAGGGCGGCATTCAGCACATCAACGAACTGTTTGCATTCCTTGGCGCCTGGGGCTTCCAGCCGCAACTGCCAGACCTCAACGACGCGGCGGTCTACACGGCCATGTTCCGCGACCCCAAGGCCGCCTTCACCAAGCTCACCCTCTCACCCCCAACAGCGCCCACCCCGGCGCCAGCCGTGGCCCCAGTCGCTGCACCGGATGCACGCATCGATGTGATTGCTGGCGCTCTACGCGACCTCGCCAAGACCCTCGACGGCATGGGCAGCACCCCCGCACCCTCTCCGGTGTCCGCACCTGCTGCAGCCGTGGTGGCATCCGTTCCTGACGGCGTTGCCCCGATGACCCGCCAGGTCCACGCAAGCGAAGGTGATGTCCTGCTCAAGCAGAAGATGGATGCGTTCGGAATCAACCTAGACGACGTGGGCATCAGCGGCATCAGTGTTGGACTCCCCGGCACCCACAAGCCACTGTTTGCCAACGACGACTGGGACCGCATCCTACGCGGTGACAATCTCATTGACGCTCTGCCCGAGAGCGAACAACACAAACTCACCGACAAGAACATCGTCCGCCTCGTCAAGACTGGCGGCGGCCAAGGCACCTTCCAAGCCATCGACGACATTGCGCAAGTGATCCGCCTCGCGGGTCGCCGTGGTGACTTTGATGTGAGCGAATGGGGCCTCGATGAGGACTTTGCCGGCACCCTCGACCGCACCTTCCAATACGCCATCGCCGCCGGCCTAGAAGCACTGCGCGACGCAGGAATCCCCCTCCAGCGCACCTACCTCCAGACCACCACCGGCAGCCACCTGCCCAAGGACTGGAAACTGCCCGAGCCCATGCGCGACGACACCGGCATCGTGTTTGCCAGTGCCTTCCCCGGGTACGACAACTTGCTGCGCGACATCAGCCGATACCTCGCCGACAAGTACGCCGGACAGACCCTTGACCAATTGCGCACCCTGTACGAAGAATTGCTTGCGCAAGTGACCGACGAGGACCTGCGCAACAACCTCACCACCGGATTTGAATCCGAATTTGACCGACTGCAAAACGTGCTGCCCGACCACGGCAACGCCCGGTACGAGTTCAACCGCAAATTCCTGTTCAATGTCCTCTCCATGGGCCACGCCCAACTGGCCCAATTCATCGGTGCCCGTGGCCCCAACACCCAACTCAACGCCGCCTGCGCCAGCACCACCCAAGCGATTTCGGTGGCCGAAGACTGGATCCGCACCGGCCGTTGCAAGCGCGTGCTCGTGGTGGGCGCCGACGACGTCACCAGCGACGCCATGTTCGAATGGATCGGCAGCGGATTCCTCGCCTCAGGCGCCGCCACCACCAAGGACCGCGTGGAAGACGCCGCACTACCCTTTGATGCACGTCGACACGGCATGATCGTCGGCATGGGCGCCGTGGGCCTCGTTGTGGAAGCCACCCCCGAAACCGAAGCCCGTGGCATGCGACCCATCGCCAAATTACTGGCCACCACCGTCGCCAACTCAGCATTCCACGGCAGCCGCCTCGACGTGGACCACATCAGCCAATGCATGAAGGGCCTCATGGACAAGGCAAGCGCCCGGTACGGCATTCACGCCGACGCCATCGCTGCCCAAACCATGTTCATGAGCCACGAGACCTACACTCCCGCCCGTGGCGGCTCGGCCTCGGCAGAAATTCATGCACTGCGCGCCACCTTTGGCACCGACGCCAACAAGGTCGTCATCGCCAACACCAAGGGCTTCACGGGACACCCGCAAGGCGCCGGCGTGGAAGACGCCATTGCGCTCAAGGCACTCCAACGCGGCACCGTGCCGCCCATCGCCAACTTCCGCGACCCTGATCCCGAACTGGGCGACCTGAACCTGTCCAAGGGCGGCGCATACGATGTGCGCTTTGCCTTGCGCCTGGCAGCCGGATTTGGCTCCCAAGTCGCCATGACCCTCACCCAACTCGTGGCACGAGAAGACGAGCGCGTGGCCGATGCCGCCCGATACACCGCTTGGCTGTCTGAAGTCAGTGGCCTACCGGGTGCCGCCACGGAAGTGACCCACCGCACCCTGCGCATTGTTGACCAAGGACCCCCCACGCGCGCCGAACCAGCAGCCAAACCAGCTGCACAACCTGAAGCGATTCCAGTGGCCCCTGCACCCCTCGCAGCCGCCGACTCGGGCGCTGTGTTGCAGAAGGTGACAGACCTCGTCGCCACCAAGACAGGTTACCCACCAGAAATGCTCGAAGCAGATCTGGACATGGAAGCAGATCTTGGGATTGACACCGTCAAACAAGCCGAACTGTTTGGAGAACTGCGTGACCACTTTGGCGTGCCGCTTGACGAATCCCTGTCCTTGAAGGACTACAACACCCTGCGCAAGGTCGCCGATTACATGGGCGGCGGAACTTCGCAAGCTGCTGGCCAATCTGATGCTGGCACCGTGAACCCTGCCGCGCCGGCACCCATCACCTCTCCGGCCCCTGCCACTGATGTTTTGGCCGATGTCACCGCCCTCGTGGCTGAGAAAACCGGGTACCCACCAGAGATGCTCGAAGCGGACCTGGACATGGAAGCAGACCTCGGCATTGACACCGTCAAACAAGCGGAACTGTTTGGAGAACTGCGCGACCGATTCGGCGTCCCGCTGGATGAGAACCTCCAACTCAAGGATTACAACACCCTCGCCAAGGTTGCAGACTACATGGGCGGCGGGACGCCCTCGGCTGTCTCCGAGCCCACCGCTCCCGCAGCCGTACCCGTAGCGGCACCCGCGCCCTCTGCACCTGCTGCCACCGGACACGCAGACGAGGATGTGCTTGCCAAGGTCACCGCGGTCATCGCCGAAAAGACTGGCTACCCCGAGGAGATGCTCGAAGCAGACCTCGACATGGAAGCCGACCTTGGGATTGACACCGTCAAACAAGCCGAACTGTTTGGAGAACTCCGAGATCACTTCGGCGTACCGCTTGATGAAAACTTGAGCCTCGCCGACTACAACACCCTGCGCAAGGTCGCAGCATACATGGGCGGCGGAACTTCACAAAGTGAAGTTTCGGCGGCGCCGAGTCCGACGCAAGTCGAGCTTGGCGAAGGCGGCACCACCCCTACCCCCACACCAACGCCTGCCTCCACAAGCATCGATAGTGCCGATGTGCTTGCCCAAGTGGTCGCATTGGTGGCCGAAAAAACCGGCTACCCCGTGGACATGCTTGAGCCCGAACTGGACATGGAAGCAGACCTTGGGATTGACACCGTCAAGCAAGCCGAACTGTTTGGAGAACTGCGCGACCGCTTCGCCGTACCGATGCGCGAAGACCTACAGCTGAAGGACTACAACACCCTCGCCAAGGTTGCTGATTACATGGCCAGCAATGCCGGAGGCAGCGCACCAGAATCCACTGACACAGGCTCTGCTGAAGCAGCCACCGAGGCCACTCAAGCGATTGTTCGCCGCGTGCCCATGGTTCGCCCCATGCGCCTACCGGGCACCGAAAACACCCTCCCCAAGGGAACGCTCCTCGTGGTTGGCGACGCCGACACCGCGTTCCTCGACGCCTGGAAGGAAGCCGGCTGGACCCCCACCTTCCGCCTCCACGACAACGACACCCCCGTGGGCTTGCTCTGTCTAGCAACTCGCCGAGGCGAGACCGCACCGGCTCGACTTGGCCCCATGTTCGACGCCGCCAAGGAACACCAAGCCGCTCTCAAGAACGGCTTCGTGGCCGTGGTGACTCGCCAAGATGGTGCTCACGGATTGGACGCTCCTCGCGATGCGACCATGGCCGCCGTGGCTGGCTTTGGTAAGGCGCTCAAGAAAGAATTCGACGGCGCCACGGTGAAGGTCATTGACTGTCACCCCGACCTTTCCGAGGCTCCAGCCATTGTACTCAAGGAGTGCCTCGAAGGCGGCCGCCAAACGGAGATTGCCTACGATGCAGACGGCACTCGCTTCGTCGTTGACGTGGCCCCCGAAGCACTTGAAGGTGTGCCCGCCGTTGCTGGTAAGACCCTCGTGGTTCCCGGCGGCGCCCAAGGCATCACCGTAGAACTGCTGGCGGCCCTTGCCCCTCAAGGCCCCAACTTCATGCTCCTTGGCCGCACCACCGTGCCCGAAGAAGCCGAGACCTGGGCCGCATGGAGTGACGACGAATGGAAGGCCGAAGAACAGCGCCAAATGGCCGCCATGAAGGAAGCAGGAACCAAGGTTACCCCGGTTTCCATTCAGAAGGCCATGTCGCCGCTTCGCAAGGCCGCCGAAGTGCAACGCAACTTGCAGCGACTCTCGGATCTCGGCGCCGAAGTGACCTACGCTCCCGTTGATGTCACCGATCCTGAATTGGTGTCCAGCGCCGTTGCTCACGCTCGCGAACGATTCGGCGCGATCCACGGCATCATTCACGCCGCGGGTATCGAAATCAGCAAGGACCTTTCAAGCAAGGACCGCGACCAATTCGACTGGGTGTTTGGCATCAAGCACGACGGCTGGAACGCCCTCATGGAAGCCACTGCCGACGATGACTTGGAATTCCTCGTGGCCTTCGGTAGTGTCGCAGGGCGGTTTGGCAACATTGGCCAGACCGATTACAGTGCGGCCAACGAGTACCTGTGCAAGGCAGTCAAGACCGCCGCCGCCGAGCGCAACGTCCCGACGGCATTCACCATCGCATGGGGTCCATGGGGCGAAGTGGGCATGGCCACCAAGGGTAGCATCCTGCAAATCATGGAAAGCACCGGCGTCACCCCAATCCCCACCGCCGACGGCGTGGCACAGTTCCTAGCGGAGCTTGCAACGCCTGGTGTGCGCGAATCGGTCGTGGCCGGCAACGTGGGCGCCATTGATGCCGATGGTCAAGTTGTGGAAGCCGCATGGGACCCACGCCTTGGCAAGTATCAATCTCGCATGGACGCTGCTCCCGAGCGGTTTGCATTGCTTGCTGGCATCGAATCGGCCACAGCTGAATCGGTGACTACGCGCATCGAAATGGATCAAGCAACCCAGGCCTACGCACGAGACCACGCCATTGACGGCGTGCCCTACTTGCCCGGCGTGTTTGGCCTCGAAGCATTTGCAGAAACCGCCTCCCTGCTTGCCCCCGAAGGCACCGTCTGCACCACCCTCGCGGACGCATCCTTTGGTGTTCCCGTCAAACAACTGAAGTCGCGCCCCGCCGTGAGTCGCATCACTGCCACCCGCAACGACGATGGCACGATTTCCTGCACGCTCTGGAGCCGCATGGTTGGACCCGATGGCGTGGAGCGCGGCGAACCCCGCACCCACTTTGCAGCCACCGTGACCTTCGGAGACGCCCCCGCAGCCAAGCGCACCAGTGAGGTGCCCGCCTGCACCCGGGACCGAGATCACGACTCCATTTACCCGCCGTTCTTCCATGGCCCAAGCTTCCAAGTGCTTCGGTTTGCCGGGCCCCTCGACGACGAGAGCGTTGGCATCGGCACCACCCCCGAAGCGCCTGTCTTGGACGGTGTAACACCCCAGTGGCACGTACATCCGCTCTTGGTGGAGGCCCTGTTCCAAGTCTGTGGTCTTCGCACCATGACCGTGGACGACCGCATGAGTTTGCCTGCCGCCATTGAGCGGCTGGACATTCTCTACACGGGCGCGATTGAGAAGGACACTCGCCTGTGGGGCCGCTACAGTGGCCGCGACGATTCGGGCTTGTACCGGTTCGATGCGGCGGCCTGCACGGAAGATGGCACTGTCTTGCTTCGCATGGTCCAGTATGGCATGGTGGAAACCGGCGCGGTCCCCGGCGCTGAGTCTGAAGATGTTCCCGAAGACGAGGCCCCCCGCAATGGCGCGGTCAACGGTAACGGCGCGCACGACTCGGACAGCGACGCCGAGACCCCGACCGTGGAAATCACAGAGACCCCCTCTGAGGAGACCGCCGCCGAACCGGTGGCCCCCGTCCAGCAGACCCTCGCGGCAGCCGACGCCCCATCCACCGACACCGTTGCGAGTGCCGTACCCATCCCAACCGTGGATCTAGGCTTGCCCGACGACACCGGCGCCCTGTTTGCAGCGGTGCCTGTGGCCGACGCAGACCCAGACCCCCAATGGTTCACCGAAGCCGAATTGGCCACCGCACACGAGTTTGCTGCATCCAAGCGAGCCGACGAATGGCGCGCCGGACGCCTTGCTGCCAAAGCTGCAGCCATTGCCGCCGGCGCCGACGTAACACCCCTGGAAGTGACCGTTGTCAACGATGAAGGCGGCAAGCCAGTCCTGCACCTCCACGGTGAAGCAGCCAACTACGAATTGAGCCTCACCCACCGCGACGGTCTTGCCATCGCCGCCCTGGCCCCCGCCGCCCTCGGCATCGACTTGGAGACCGTCGAGGAGCGATCGGCAGCCTGGCGTGAAGAAGCCTTCAATGACACCGAAGCCCCCGTGGCCTCAGACGACGGTGCCGCCGCTTGCATGTGGGCTGCCAAGGAAGCGGTGTTCAAGCGCATCGGCACCGGCCTGCGCTCTGCCCTTCGTGCCTGGACCGTCACCCCCGACGGCGCAGGTGGCGCCACCGTGAACGGCCCCGACGGCACCTTTGGCGTTCGCTTCTGGGACGTGGAAGGCCGCGTTCTTGCCGTGAGCTTGACCGAATTTGACCCCGTAACGGAAGCCCCGGAGACCACCGCCCATGCCTAAACCGGGTGCCTTCATTGGCGCCCACATGGGCTGGAACCGAAACGCCTTCGCCGCAACCATGGCGACCCCGGTGCTCACCGGCTGGCCCGTGCGGCTGGCCACCAGCATCGGCATGGCAGGGTTCCTAGCCTTGATGGCTCAAGTGAGCTTTCCGCTGCCCTGGACACCCGTTCCCTTCTCCATGATGCCGTTTGCGCTGCTCGTGGCAGGCGGTTACCAGAAGCCCCGATGGGCTGCGCTCTCCGTGCTCATCTACCTCGCCGCCGGAGCCCTCGGCGCACCCATTTACGCAGATGGATCGAGTGGCATCCAGCACCTCATCGGCGCCACCGCAGGCTACCTGTTCGGATTCATCCTTGTCTCCGTGCTCATCTCCGCCTACATGCAACAACGCCGTGCCCTGATGCCTCACCGCCTCATGGTCGCCCTCGTAGCGCTTCTTGGTGTAGCCTTGTTTGCCGCCGTGGCCGTCATTGCCTGGATCAACCGAACCGGCACCGGCCTCGAAGCCGACTTCGGTGTCGGCCCCAGCACACTCTGGGCCCTTGCATTCATCACCCTTGCAAGCCTCGGCCTCACCTACGCCCTGACACGACACCGCCGCGGGCAAGGCGCAGAAGCCGCCAACCTCTGGCTTGTCATGTTCGGCGCCATCCTCGTTCTCCATGCCTGTGGGGTTACGGTCCTCTGGACCCTGACACCCTACACGCTCATCCAGTCCATCGCCCTCGGAAGCATCGTCTTCCTGCCCTTCGACATCGTCAAGGCTGGGCTGGCCGTCGCCCTCACCCTACCCTTCCTCCCCACCCCGGAACCGGAGCCGCTCCATGCCTGAAATCAAGAAGATCCTGGTCGCCAACCGAGGCGAGATTGCCTTGCGCGTTATGCGCACCGCTCGCGAACTCGGTATCCAAACCGTCGCCATCCACTCCCCGCAGGACGCCCAGGCCGCCCACGTGCGATTTGCCGACGAAGCGTACCTCCTCGGAGACGAATCGGCCGCCACCAATTACCTCGACATCGACGCCATCGTCGAAACCTGCCTCAAGAGCGGCGCCGACGCCGTCCACCCCGGCTACGGATTCCTCAGTGAGCGCGCCGACTTCGTGGATGCCCTCACCAAGGCAGGCATCACATTCATCGGCCCACCCGCCAGCGCCATTCGCGTCCTCGGCGACAAGGTAGCCAGCAAGGAAGCCGCCCGCGCCGCCGGTGTCCCCGTGGTTCCCGGCCTCGACAAATTCGTTGAGACCTTCGAAGAGGCCCAAGAAGCCGCCAACGTGGCCGGCTACCCCGTGATCATCAAGGCCGCCTTCGGTGGCGGTGGCATGGGCATGCGCGTGGTGGATTCGGAAGAAGACCTAGAGGAAGCCCTCGGCGCAACCCAGCGCCAAGCCAAGGCCGCCTTCGGTCGCCACGAATGCTTCATCGAGAAGTTCATCGGCCGCCCGCGCCACATTGAAATTCAACTGTTTGCCGATCAACACGGCAACGCCGTTCACTTTGGCGAACGCGAGTGCAGCATCCAGCGCCGCCACCAGAAACTCATCGAAGAGGCCCCCAGCCCCATCGTCAGCGAAGAGGAGCGCCAACGTGTTGGCGCATCCGTCGCCAAGCTCCTGCAAGACGTTGGCTACGCCAATGCCGGCACCGCCGAGTTCCTCTACGAGG
>JBFJXT010000042.1:0-11844 GCA_041623015.1 Thermoplasmatota archaeon
CAAGTCGGCCGGCACAACGTCTCGGAGGCGGGATGCCAGGACCTCGTCGTAAGCCATGGTGCTGCATTTTCGTCTTGCACTTGTTCTTGCCGGATGGGACCGGCGGACCTGGGACAACCCTTTCAGCCTGGCGCGGCGACTCCCAACCATGGAAACAGCGACCTTGGGCGGCGGATGCTTTTGGTGCGTCGAGGCCGCCTTGTTGCAAATTGAAGGCGTGGAGGCCGTCGTCAGTGGATACGCAGGGGGCGAGACCCAGTCACCCACGTATGAGCAAGTGTGCAGCGGCCGCACCGGCCACGCCGAAGTGACCCAAGTGACGTTTGATCCAGCCGTCATTGGTTTTGCCGACCTGTTGGAGGTGTTCTTTAGCATCCATGACCCCACCACCAAGGACCGACAAGGCGCGGACGTGGGCACTCAGTACCGAAGCATTGTCCTTGCCCACGACGAAGGGCAAATGGCAACAGCAGCAAAAGTGATGGAATCGGTGCAAGCATACTTCGACGACCCCATCGTGACGGAATTGACCCGGCTCGACACCTTCTGGCCTGGAGAAGCCCACCACCAGAACTACTACGCGCGCAACCCAAACCAAGGCTACTGCGCAGCAGTGATTGCACCCAAGCTTGCTAAGCTCCGCCAGAAGTGGGCGCACCGATTGAAGGCCCCGGCAGCCTGAAATTCTGGGGCTCGTGAACACGTTCGTGCCTTGGCGCCTTCCTGCTGAGTGGGAACCCCAATCATCTGTTCTTTTCGTCTGGCCCCGCGACCCGTTGACGTGGCCCGACCGCTTGCCCCAAGCTAGGCAAGCCTATGCAGCGGCCGTCCAAGCAGTTGCCAAGCATCAGGACGTGGATTTGATTGTCCACCCCGACTTGCTTGCGGACGCCAAGGCCCATCTCGCAGACTCCCCCCGCATCCGATTCTGGCCCATCGTTCACCAGGACAGTTGGGTTCGCGACTATGGCCCTATGACTCTGGTTAACGATGCGGGCGAACGGCGATTGTTGAAGTTCCAATTCGATGCATGGGGAGGAAAATACGAGAGTCTGCTCGCCGACGATGCGGTGGTAGCAAGGCTCGTGGACGCGGGCTGCATTACGCCTGCTGAGTCCGTACCCTTTGTCCTGGAAGGCGGCGCCGTGGAGACCGACGGGCAAGGCACGTTCCTTGCCACCGAGTCGGTGTGCCACGGCCGCAATCAATCCATCGAGGAGCATGAGGCCGCCCTACGCGAGCACCTAGGTGCCAAGCATGTGATTTGGCTCGGCGATGGCATTCAAGGAGACGATACGGATGGCCACATCGACACCTTGACGCGTTTTGTTCGGCCCGGCACCGTTGTGACCTCGGTAGCTCCTGAAGGGCACCCGGACTTCGAGGCGTTGGCTGAAAACCTTCGGCGGCTCAGACAGGCCAAGGATGCCCCGGGGCAGCCCCTGGAGGTTGTGGAACTGCCACTTCCCCCGCCACAATTGACCGATGATGGCGAGCCCCTTCCTGCCGGCCATGCCAATTTCTTGATCACCAATGGATGCGTCTTGGTGCCCGCATTTGGCGGGGATTCGGATGCGATTGCGGCCGAAATCTTGGAGCGGCTTTTGGGCCGGCCTGCTGTTTTGGTTGATCACACGGCCCTCATCTGGGGCTTTGGAGGCATCCACTGCCTATCCATGCAAATGCCTCAATAAATTCAATCAATTAAGCCAAATGCCTCACCAAGTGTTTCTTTGGTGAGGCATTTGACTCGTTTTGGTCACTTATTTGATCAGTTTGTTTGCCTAGCTGAGTTTGGCAATGTCGCCCAGGTAGTTGACGGATTCAACCGTCACCACGTAGGGAGACTCTGCAAGCACGCGGACACCAGTGACGGTAATGTCGAAAGCAGTGCAGTAGTTCTTGACGAAGCTCACCGTGGCGACACCGTTGCTACCGACGGCGTGCTTGCCGTCGACCGTGAGGTCAACGCGGTCGAGCGGAGTGGCGTAGGTGAGGGTCACGATGTACGTCTTGGGGATCCAAATGGCAAGGCAACCACTGTCGCCGTGGGTGCTAAAGTGGTGGGTGTCCACGTCATTGGTGTCGACGGTGCCGGCGAAGGGGCCAGGGCTGGGCAGACCCTTTGGTGCAGCGGTGACGCCGGGGGCGATGAGGACGGCAGCCATAAGCAGGCATAGGAACGCAGATTGAGCGCGCATAGGCCCGCATTGGTGCCGCCCCCATCAGGGTTTGGTGGGGGGTCCGATGTATCTACTTAGGTGCCGGAGCCGGAGCCGCTGGAGCGAACGGAGACCACGTAGTGGGCCTCATCGTCCACGTCCACGCCGCCCACATCAATGGCGAAGCTGGTGCAGTAGTTGGCCACCACACGCAGGGTGCCGACGCCGCCACTGACCTCGATGGACTGACCCTTGGCCGAGAGGGATAGGGTGTCTTCTCCGGGGGCAAACGTGATGGTGATGAAGTAGTCCGTGGGGATCCAAACAGCCAAGCAGCCGCCCAAGAGCGGGTAGTTGCTGTAGGTGTGGCGGACCGTGTCGCCGTCTTCCACGGAGCCCACGAAGGGGCCTTCTCGGATGCCCGCGGCGGTGGATTGGGGCGTGACCAAAATCAGGACAACGAACAGGCCTAGCAATGCGGATTGAATGCGCATGGGCCAACATAGGCCTCACCATCATCAACGCTTGCAGGAGGGTCCACAGTATCTACTCTGAGCCACTAAGGCAAGCAGCAAAGGTTTGCAGTCGTCCCGAGTCAATCTGAAGTCGCCCTCGCCTTTCTCCTGCTCATGCGAGCCTCGCTTCTGGTTGCTGCAATCATTTTGATCGCCGCCCCAACCGCATCCGCACACGGATCATTTCCGGACCCTCCAGGCTACTGCGATATTGACAACTGCCCACCAGACCCTCCGCCGTGCCCTGTGTTGCCCCTGTACGATGCGGCACAATGCCACGCCAGCCGAACCGTGTCCGAAGCGCTAGAATGGGGATCCTACGCCAAGCAAATCGCACTCTACGCCCAACACCAAGTCGGTTGCCACATCATTGGCGGACCCGCTTGCTAGTAGCCACCCCAAAATACCGATTCTCTGAGGCCAACGGTGATGAACAGGGTCCGCATCGGCGCGGCCTATGCCCCACTTGAGCGCCGCGTACTCCGTGACAGCACGGCTGGAGATCGACAATCGCCCCGGCATGCTCGGGCGCATCGCCACCCGCGTTGGAGAATTGGGCGGAAGCCTCGGCGCCATCGACATGGTGCGCACCACCGACAACGGCCGCACCATGGTTCGCGACCTGCAAATTGAAGCAGAAGACGAAACCCACGAGCGCCGCATCCGCGACGGCCTGCAAGGCATGGAAGGCGTCAACGTCATCGCCGTGTCCGACCTCACCTTCCTTGCCCACCTAGGCGGCAAGATTGAGGTCAACAGCAAATTGCCCCTCAAAACCCGTGCCGAATTGAGCATGGCCTACACCCCCGGTGTTGCCCGCGTCTGCCGCGCCATCGCCAAGGACCCCAGCGCCAGCCACAACCTCACCATTCGCCGCAACACCGTGGCTGTGGTGTCCGATGGCAGCGCCATCTTGGGCCTTGGAAACCTTGGCCCCGCCGCTGCCATGCCGGTGATGGAAGGCAAAGCGCAGCTCTTCAAGGAATTTGCAGGCGTCAACGCCTTCCCACTCTGCATTGACCTTCACACGGCCGATGAAATTGTCAACTTCGTCAAGGCCATCGCCCCCACCTTCGGCGGCATCAACCTCGAAGACATCGCCGCCCCCACTTGCTTTGAAGTGGAGCGCCGCCTCAAGGAAGAATTGGACATTCCAATCTTCCACGACGACCAGCACGGCACCGCTGTGGTGATGCTTGCCGGCCTCATCAACGCCCTCAAAGTCGTTGGCAAGAACCTCGAAGACTGCAAGATTGTCTTTAGCGGCGTGGGTGCCAGTGGCACCGCGTGCACCAAGATTTTGCTCGCCGCCGGCGCCAAGAACATCATAGGCTGTGACAGTCGAGGCGCCGTCCACTTGGGACGCACCGACTTGAACCCCAGCAAGCGGGAATACGCAGAAATCACCAATCCGGACCAATTCGAAGGCACCGTGCAAGAAGCACTCGCTGGCGCCGACATCTTCGTGGGCCTGTCTGCTCCTAATTTGCTGGTGCGCGCCGACATCGAATCCATGGCCGACAAGCCCATTGTGTTCGCCATGGCCAACCCCGACCCAGAAATCACACCCGAAGAAGCGGGAGACACCGTCGCCGTCATGGCCACCGGCCGCAGCGACTACCCGAACCAAATCAACAACGTGCTCTGCTTCCCCGGCATCTTCCGAGGCGCCCTAGATGCCAGCGCCGCCGACATCAACGAGCCCATGAAGCTCGCTGCCGCCCACGCCATCGCCGGCCTCGTGGCTCCTGAAGAGCTGGGCCCCGAATACGTGATTCCCAGCGTCTTCCACCCCCGCGTGGGCAAGGTCGTTGCGCGTGCCGTCAAGAAGGCCGCCATCGAAAGCGGTGTGTGCCGCAGCCGCCACAAGCGCTACGAAGCCCTAGACGAATCGACATAAGGAAACCGACAAAAAATCATAGACTCGCCCACTATGATTCGGGGCGAGGTTCATCCTCCCAGCACGGCCTCTCTTGCTATGATTGGTGCACCACGACCCCGTCTGGCCGCGTTCGTATTGCTCTTCACGCTCCTGTCTGGTTGCGTGGATACAGGCACCCGCGATGGCCCCTCCAGCGGAACCAGCGCCCATACAATCGAGATGGAAGACCTCGCATTCCAACCCTCTGAACTGGTCATCACACCCGGCAGCACCGTCACCTGGAAGAACTTAGACAGCGCCGCCCACACCGTCACACCCACAGACAAGCCCCTGTGGGGCACCGCTGGCAGCGGCGATGACCCCAACACGTGGATGTTGACCGGAGACGAATGGTCCTGGACCTTTGAAGAGGAAGGCGAATTCGAATACTACTGCATCCCCCACGCGGCACTCCAGGGCGGCAAATGGGTCGGTATGGTCGCCAAGATCATCGTCCGCGCCGATGCCCCCACGAACCCTGGCACCGGCCACGGAACCGGGGCAAGCAACGCTCTACCCCCAGGCCCCGCCCGCGCCGTTGACATCTTTGAGATTGGCCGGAGCGCCTTCGATGTGCCCCCTCCGCTCGCCCCCGGCGGCCCCACGCACCGCCACCTCGAACTTACGTCCCAAGAAGTGACTGGCACCATGGCAAACGGCACCACCTTCTCGTACTGGACATTCAACAACACAGTCCCCGGGCCTTTCCTACGCGTGCGCCAAGATGACACAGTCACCATCAGCCTCACTAACGACCCCAATAGTATCCACGGCCACAACATCGACTTCCATGCCGTCAACGGCCCGGGCGGTGGTGCAGGCCTCCTGAATGCAGCCCCCGGGGAGACGGCGACCATGACATTCAAAGCACTAGAGCCCGGCTTGTTCGTCTACCACTGTGCATACCAGGACCCACCATTACACATCGCCCATGGCATGTATGGCTTAATTCTCGTGGAACCCCCCGCTGGACTGCCCCCCGTTGACCGCGAATATTACGTCATGCAAGGCGACTTCTACAGCCCCCACAGCGCCACCGACAAGGGCCACCACGAACACAACAACGCCCGCGCCCTCTCAGAAGATCCAACATTTGTGGTCTTCAACGGCCGAATGGGAAGCCTCCAGGATCCCGACCGTAGACTCCAGGCGGACGTCGGCGACCGGGTCCGCATCTTTGTCGGCAACGGCGGGCCTGGCCTCGTCAGCAGCTTCCACATCATCGGAGAGATCTTCGAACAGGTCTACACCCAAGGCAGCCTCACGACGCCCCCCCTAGAGCATGTGCAGACCACCCTCGTGCCTGCCGGTGGTGCAGTGGTGGTCGAATTTGAAGTAGAAGTGCCCGGCGACTATCTCCTCGTGGACCATAGCCTCTTTCGCATCCACAAGGGAGCACTAGGAATTATGCACGTTGATGGAGACGACGACCCAGACACCTATCGCTCCGGTCCATGAACACAGCGCAGACCAACCCAGGCCCCCACTCCTTTTTTGCCCCAGCACTAAAGCTAGACCTACATCCTGCCTAAATTCACTCCAATGTACCTGTCCGTCATTCGCGATCACTTTGCGGCCGTCCTGCGCCTGTTTATCGGTTGGGTGTTCTTCTGGGCGTTCATTGACAAATTCCTAGGCCTCGGGTACGCAACCACCCGGGAACGCGCCTGGATCAACGGAGGCAGCCCCACCCAAGGGTTCCTTGGCAACGTGGACGGGCCCTTCGATTGGCTGTTTAACCCGATGGCAGGAAACATCGTTGTGGATGCATTGTTCATGCTCGGCTTGCTCGGCATCGGCCTGTCCTATCTCTTTGGCATAGGAATGCACGTGGCTAGTTGGAGCGGCGCCGTGCTCATGTTCCTGATGTGGCTCGCCGTACTGCCGCTTACCAACAATCCATTCATGGACGACCACCTCGTGTACGCGGTTGCCATGTTGCTGTTGATGACCATGCGTGCCGGGCGCACCTGGGGCTTTGGCGATTGGTGGAGCAAGCATCACGTGGTGGAACGCTACAGGTGGCTCGAATGAAATCTGCTGCCCACCCCGAATCCAAGCCCGCGTCCAAAACAGCCACTCAAACCCAATCCCGCGCCGATGCACGCCCTGTGCGCCGCGTGGTGGTGCCTATTGAAGGGACCGACAGCGAATTCTTGACCCAAGAATTGGCCGCGGAGTGGGCCAGCGCCCTCAGCGTCCCGGTCCACGCCATCCACATCACCGACGCCCCGGACGAAGTGAACGATGACATGTGGCAGTACGTGCAGAAAGCGTGCGAACGCTGGAGCGTCCCCCTGGACACCCAGAGCCTCGCCGGCACCGAACCCGCCCACGAGATCCTTGAAGAACTGGACGCCATGGACTTGCTCATCATTGGTACGCGCCGACTCACGGGGCGGTTCCACGTGGGCAGCGTGACCCAGAAAATTCTCCACGACGCCCCCTGCGCCGTTCAGGTGGTTCGCTTAGAATAACCTGAAATCACTTCGATTTCCTTGCCACTGTTAGAACACTGTCCGATACCCCTTATATGGCAATGAGCCCGGATGAGGGGTTGTCCAGGAGGACGCGCCAATGACCAAGACGACCAAACTCCTCACACTTCTAGCCCTCACCACTCTGGTGATGGGTGCCATCGCCACCCCGGCTTTGGCCCGAGACCACCAAGATCGCGCACCGGAAGACGCCGAACGCGACGCTCACCGCCACGACAAGCAGCACGACCACAAGGAAGCCGCCAAACAGTGCCGCGACGATTCCAATGAAACCAGTGACCGGCCCGACGATTGTAAACGTGCCATGAAGGCGATGGCCAAGGCACACATCGCCAAGCGCTGCATGTCGGCCGCCAATGAATCCGACGAACTTCCCCCTGCCTGCAAGCGCCTTGCCAAGAGCACCGGAGCCCTTGCCCGCTGCCGCGCCGCTGCTGCACACAATGGCACCGCCGACAGCAACGCCAGCAAACTCCCATCCTCCTGTGAGCGCCTCATTGAGGTCCACAGCGGCGAACACAAGGCCCGCCGCGCCGCCCACGCCATCGTCAAGGCCATCGATGCCCTTGAGCACCGTGTCGCCCGCCTTGAGATGAAGGAAATGAAGCTCATGGACAAACTCGAAGACGGCAACGTCACCGAGGAAAACGCCACCAAGATTGAGCAACACCTGGAGCGCATCCAGGACGCCCAGAACAACACCATGGAGCGCATCATGCACCTTGAAGCCCGGCTCGACGCCATCAAGGAACGCTGGGATAGCGCCCGCGACCATGTGCTTGCTCAGAAGGAGAAGCGCGAAAAGGACCACTCGGACGACCTCGATGATGAGGACGTTGAGGAAGAACACGAGGAAGACTCAGAAGAAGAGGAATCCGCAGGAGCCTCCGAGGAATCGGACTCGGCTGAAGGCAACGCCACCGCCGACCCCGCCCCCTAGGCTCGATTCCAATTGAATCGATTTGACCCCCGCGCCCTCCCGGGTTGGGCCACTGGCCTGACCCGAACCCCTTTTTCACCTCCCCCTCGGTTGACCTGCCTATGTCATTCCTAACCACTTCCCGATTCCCTGCCTTGGCCGCCGTGGCCGCGCTCATGCTCGCCGCCCCTGTTGCTGCCCAAGATGACGCGTGTAGTCAATCGGACCCTTGTGTCTGGGCGCTGGATGTGGATGAAACCGGATTCCAATCCAGTGAAGAATCTCTCAATGCAACCATCAACGACTGGTACGTGTTCAACGTCTTCAACCTAGACGACGTGGAACACAGCATCAGCTTGGAAGGCTACGACGTGAGCTTCATGGTTGCCCCGCTCGAAGAAGCCACCAGTGCGCCAATCCAGTTGACCCAAGCGGGCCTCTTCAGTCTCGACGATGAGCCCAGTGCAGACTTCATCTTCGTGCAAGTGTTCGAAACTGACGTCATTGACGAAGAGGCGGATGCAGCAGCCGGACCGGGCCCCGACGGCGAGAGTCATGAGGACAAGGTGCAGCCGCTCCCGCTCACCGTTGCGATGGGTGCGCTGTTGCTGGTTGCTGCCTTGATTCGCCGCAAATAGGCCCAATTGCGCTTGGCTCAGTCGAGCAAGGCGAGTTCTTCGTCGGGCTCGAACAAGCTGCAGCTACCGATGCTAAACGGCACTTCCACGCTTGCCAATCCTAGATCCGACAAGCTCATGGCGTGATCTTTCCAGGAGATGCCGCCGTTGAAGCCGAAGGTTGTGGCGTCTGTTTCGCCGATGCACGCGGCCAATTCGTCGCCGGCCAGCCCCTTGCTTTGAGCCAGGCGCAAGCCAACGGCGAGACCGAGGAAACCTGCGGAGTTGCCGTGCTCCTCGCTCACCACTGCATGGTGCAAGCCTTGGGTCGCCTTGAACGGAATGCCGTAAGTTGCCATGGCAGGCAAAATGGCAGCCAAGGTGTCCTTGCCTAAGCCCGTTGGGCCAGCGCAGCGCACTTTGAGGCCCACCGGAGGCATGTCCGTGTCTTCGTTCATGGCATCAAGCAACGCCATGACGCGGTCCAGGCCGCCGTCAGCCCACTGGGATTCGTTCCAGCGCGGCTCCACGTAGAGGTAAACGTCGGTGTCCCGAAGCAAGTGTCGGGCTGCCGCGAGTGTCGCTGCGACCATGTCGGGGCCGTTTTGCAATGCGTCGTCGAACGTCAATTCGAGCGCAGTGATGTATCGAGGGTACTCGGCGGCCTCGCCTTCTTCGTTCCAGGCGTTGATCATCCGGGCTGCTTCTTCCGCGTGCGAAGTGGGAACCCCGACGAGGCAGACTTCACAGGCGCGGTCGGTTTCCCAGCCGGCTGCCTCCAGGGCTGCATCGGTGAGCTTGGACAAGTCCGCTTCGTTGAGGACCATGTCGGCGCCCAGGATATCTGGCTCTGCTAGCTCATCGGCAAAAATCGCCGCGTCGCTGAGCGCTTCCTCGAAGGAGCGGGCAGCGGGCGGGAACATGCCAGCGTGGTCAAACACACCTTCCAAGAGGGCAACCCGGGCGTCCATGGTTAGGCCTCGTACTTTTCGATGGAGTGGTCGATGACGCCGAAGACGCTGCGGCCGTTTTGCTGCACATCGATGCGGACGGTTTCGCCAAAGGACAGGAATGGTGTCGTGGGGGCGCCGTCGCGAATGGTTTCGAGCATGCGCACTTCGGCCACGCAGGAGGCGCCGCGAGATTCGTCTTCGTTGCTGACGGTGCCTGACCCAACGATGGTGCCGTGGGGCAAGGGGCGGGTCTTGGCTGCGTGCTCGATGAGCTCGGCAAATCCGAAGAACATCTCGGGGCCCGCGTCGGGGTCGCCGTGGCGTTCGCCGCTGCGCCAGGACTCCATTTTGAGGTGGACGCGGCCGTCTTTCCAGGCGTCGCCGATTTCGTCAGGCGTGACGGCCCAGGGAGCAAAGTGGGTTGGGGGTTTGCCGTGGAAGAAACCGAAGCCGGCCTTGAGTTCGCGGGGAATCAAGTTGCGCAGGCTCACGTCGTTCATGGCGCACAGCAACTTGACGTGCTTGAGCGCGTCTGCGGCGGTGGTGCCCATGGGGACGTCGTCGAGGATGACGCCCACTTCGGCTTCAAAGTCGATACCGTGGGCTTCGGTGGCCACGCGGACAGGATCGTTGGGACCGTACAGGGGATCGCTGACGCCTTGGTACATGAGGGGCACGGTGCGCAGGTCTTCCGGGGGTTCGGCGCCTCGAGCTTTGCGCACGAGGATGATGTGTTGGATGTAGGCGCTGCCGTCGATCCAGCACGTGGAGCGGGGCATGGGGGCCATCCATTGGATGCTGTCGAGGGCGAGGGGGTTTGGCCAGTCGCCGGCTTTGAGCTGGGCGTCGATGGCGCGCAATTGGGGCTCGATGGCGTCCCAATCTTGCATGGCCCAGAACAACGTGGGCGTGATATTATCGGGCACGAGTGCGGCGGTTCCGGCCACGTCATCCACCACAACGAGGCGTCCGTCGCGCTCTTCCCAGAAGTCCTTCGGCTCCTGCACTTTCATGGTCCCCAGCTTCATGTTTGATGCCGACAGGGAACCCTGTTATGACGGTGCCGCACGCGGTAAGCGGGCGCTCAAGTGTGCCAATAGATTTAAGTAAAATTTCTGGGAAAAGTGGATTTTGGCGCCAAATTTGGACAAGCCTAGAGGCAAAATTGGCGCGGCATCCCCCGCACCCCTGCAACCGACTCGGCGAGCCCCTCGGAATTCGCTGAGGAGCCCGCTGCCTGTGCTTAGATGCGTAAGCGCTTCAATCGCTCCAACTGTTTCGAAGGCGCTCCACTTGGCCCTCCATTTTCTGAAGCAAATCCTGGAGCTTGCTGGCCGCCTTCTCGGCCTTTGGCTCCAAGTCTTGATTACAAAGCACATTGACGTAGTTCTGGGCCGCAGCCAACGTATTGGCGTGGTCATGAAACAGGTCCACGATTTCCTTGCGGCCAATGGACGTGGCGCGGTTTTCCGGTGCCGGCGGTGCGTCCCCGAGGAATTTTTCCAGAGTATCCGCCAATTGTTGCTGCGTAAACGGCTTGGGCAAATAGCCCCAGGCGCCGTGCTTCCTGGCCAATTGCTCCAATTGTGGATTGGCCGAAAAGAACACCAATGGCACCTCTGCGGTGGCTGGGTGTGACTTGATGTTCGCCACCAAGCCAGCAAGGCTGATTCCAGCCATTTTGAGATCTTGCAAAATCAAATCCAACGGCGCTTGAGCAGCCGCATCAAAGATGAGGTCAGGATCTTGCACTGCCACTGGTTGATGCCCAAGAAGTTCAAGCTGCATCACCATGGATTCCAGGACGTCGGCGTCATCGTCGGCGATTAGAATACGTGCCATGGCTCCAAGGACGCTCGTCGTGAAGGAACTTGAACCCATCGGACCACATCCCCAGGCCCCAAACGCCGAAAACGATGCACATTAGTGGTCAATGCGCCGTTTTTCTTCGCCTTATTCATGGTTTGCACGCAGATGATATGTCAAGGCCGCCAAGAATGGCTTGGATCGCTCCGGAGGCCCTGTGCCGTGTGCGTCCTTTGCGGTATGGGGCCTCCCCATTTTTCCTAGCGACCGGGCTCGTTTCCCCAGACCAATTTGTGCAATTGCACGCCCACATGCACCGGCAGCGGATCTGTTTCTGCCAACAGCCACTCGGTAATTTGCTGCAACTCGACGCCGCCCACGGGATTAAAGTACACGGGGCAAGGCGGCAGGCCGCGTTCGCGAAGCATGGACACGGCATAGTCGTAGTCCGTG
>JBFJXT010000043.1:0-11808 GCA_041623015.1 Thermoplasmatota archaeon
CAGGGCTGTAGCCGGTTTCGTGTTCGTCGTCGTTGTCGATGAGGATACCGACGCCGCCGCCGAGACCGGAGGCAGCTTGGCTGTGGTGGCCGGCGGTGTAGATGTCGCCGAGTCCGTCGTCGCCGGGGCTGACCACATCTACTTCGACGTTGGTCGATCCACTGCCGTGGCTCAGTTCATCATCGGAGCGCACCAAGTCTTGCACGCCATCGATGATGATACCAACACCGAGGCCACCGTGGCCTTGGCTGTTGTCGCTGGCTGTGTAGGTGTCGCGGCCATCCACATCGAGTAGGAGGGCGACGCCGCCTGCGGCGCCACTGCCTTGGCTTTCGGGGCCAGCAATGTAGGTGTCGTCGCCGCCACCGTCGGCCAGAACGCCGAGGAAGCCACCGGAGAGTTCGGTGAGTGCGTTGGGAGCGGTTGCACCTTGGCTGCCGTTGCCGGCTGCGGTGTAGCGGTCGTTACCACTGCGGTCAATGAGGAACGCGGAGCAGTTTCCACTGCCCGAGGCACCTTGGCCGTGGACGGTATCGTAGGTGTCGTCACCAGCGCCATCGAAGAGAATGGCGTTGGCTTGGGGTGCAGCGGAACATCCTGCTTGGCCTACGTTGGTTGCAGAGTAGCTGTCGGAACCGGAAACATCCAGGAGGATGGCGGTGCCAACACCCCAGGCGAAGCCTTGGGCACCGAAGGTGTCTGCGTTGTATGTGTCGTCGCCAGCACCGTCTATGAGGGCGCCGGGGACGTTGAGTAGGGCAACACCTTGGGCAAATCCACTGGACAGGGAGGGGAACGACAGACCGCTGGCCGTGTAGGTGTCGTCGCCAGTTCCATCCACGAGGAAGTTGCCAGCACCTTGACCATTGCCAGTCACGGTGTAGCTGTCGTCACCGGAGGCGTCGAACAGCATACCGATGGAGATGGCAGCAGGGAAGGCGACCACGCGGGAGCCTTGGCTGCCGGGACCGGCGGTGTAACTGTCGTTGCCACCGAGGTCGAGCAAGAAGCCACCGTCGCTGGAACCTTGGACTTGGTAGCCACCGGTGTAGACGTCGTCGCCGTTTCCGGCATCGATGAGGGCACCGACACCGCCGCTGGCAGCGAAGCCTTGTCCCATTTCGTTGGTGGTGTAGCTGTCGTTTCCACCAAGGTCCAATAGAAGTCCAACGGCGCGCTGGACACCGCCTTGGGTGTAAATGTCGTCGTTGTCGTAGGTGTCGTCTCCAGCAAGATCCAGGGAAATGGCTGCGTGGAGGCGCTGGGTGACGGGTGCGGAGCTCTGGGAGTTCACACCACCGGCGTTGTTCGTGTAAGTGTCGTCGCCACCTTGGTCGATGCTGATGACGCGGTCATCGGCGTGGGTGTCGTTGCAGGGGCCAGCCACTTCGATGAGTCCAAGAGGGTCAACGGTGGGCGGGTCGCAGGCAGCGGCGGCGGACATGCTGCGAGGAGCAAGCAGGGCGCTGGCGGCTTCTGCGGCGGCCGAGAGGTCGACGGCAGCTTGGAGCATGTCAGCTTGGCTGCCAACAAGGACCGCTTGGTCGGCGGCGTTGATGGAAGGCACAAGCATGCTCAGGGCGCTGGCCACGTCAGCATCCAAGGAAGCGACGAAACCGTCGAGGGCGATGAGGACGTCGGGCGTCACAACGTCGCCGTTGCGGGCGTACAGCTCAAGAATGGCTGCGCGCAGGGGTTGAGCAGCAGGGGCACTGGCAGACACTGGGTGTCCGGCCACATCGGCAGCTGCTTCGAGGGCGCTGGTGGCATCCGTGGCCGCGTTCATGCGGGCCAGGGTTGCCATGGCGTCATTGATTTCGCTGTTGAGCGCAGGAACTGCGCCCCCAATATAGGCGTCTAAGGCACCGTCGCCGAGCCCAAGGGACCCTTGAATTCCAAGGGCCTGCATGAGTTCGGCTTCGAGGTTATTGGTTGCAATCAGTCCATCGAGATTCGTGTCATCAATGCCTGATGCCGTCATCGGCGCAAGTCCGACGGTCAGCATAAGCAGACTCGTTAGGAGGGTTTTTGCTTGATTTTTTGAGTTCATGGGAACACCATCCCGGTTTGCTTTCGGTCAATTCTAAGAGTCAACAGAGAGCATACTCGGTTGCGTACGCATCGCACGCAACGGTTCGAAGAGGCCTGTAGATTATAATCGACATCGCCAAGACGTGTCCCGGGTAGCAATGTGGTGAAATCAATGTCAATCATTTTTTCGAAATCAATTGGTTTCAATGGTGCTTCAATGCTGTTCCGGGATAGAATTCCGGCCGGAGGATTGCACATTGATTGCATCCTGCCAAGACACTCAGAATCACTGTTCCAGTTCACGCCTTGATCTAGACTCCGAGAGGTCTCGAAACGCAAGACCTTGGATTTCGGCGAAAATCATGGCCACCCAATCTTTCGACAAATCGCTTCGCCCATGGATGGAAGCAGACCCTCACTGGATTGATCGCTTCATGCACCAAGCACATCGTCCGCTCGAGAGCCGTCAAACGTCAATCCTATTAGCGAGTTGACGAGCCTCATTGTCCTCGAATCAAGCAAGGGAACGACGGAATCGTGGGTCACGATTGGACGCTTGTTGGGCATCCATCACGGGAACTCAATCAAAATGGGAGGAAGAAGGGGAAAAGGAGCTAAGCTGGAGGCTTAGTTCTGGTGCAGGAAATTGTCGGCGCAGTCGTTGCCGGAGCCGGAGCCTGCGTAGCCGCTGCGGTAGGAACCGGCGCTGAGGTACACATCGAAGGTACCGGTGCTGGTGCCGTCACCGACGTTGTAGCCGGTGTAGGAGGGGTCGTCGAGGTCGAGGTCGCCATCGAGACCGGCGCTAGCCCAGCTGCTCAGGAAGACAACGACGTCGTCGAAGCCGCCGCCAACATCTTCTTGCACGCAAACGAAGGCTTGTGCGTCGCTGGAGTCGCCGCAGTCCTTGCTGTCCTTGCTGCAGGGGTCGCCGTCTTGCAGGTATTGGGCAGAGTTGGAGCGAGCATCGACGAAGTCGTCGGTGTCGTCGGCGTTGGTGCAGAGACCGGTGTCGTCGCGGTCAGCGCAGACCGTCATCTCGAAGCCTTCGTCGGCCACGTTGTTTCCGCCGGTCCACTGGGCCCAGACGGTGGCCTCGCGGTGGGTGTTGCCGCTCCAGCCGGAGACGTCAAAGAACACGGCACCGGCACCGCCGGTAGCGCAGGGGAAGGGCACGCCTTCCGTAACGGAGCACACACCGGCGCCAGCGCCGACGAGACCCTTGACGGTCAAGCCGCCGGGGCCGAATGCTTCTTTCTTTTCTCCGGAGGGGCTGTCGGCGAAGGCGCCGGGGGCGCTTGCAACGGCAAGCATCAGGGCCGCAAGGGCGGCCATCGTTGTAGTCTTCATGGTTTTGTATCTCCTGCGGGCATCGGCCCACATGCATGGCATTGACACGGAGATAATAAAACAAATCACCATTTTGTTATCCGGGTAATGATTGGGCCATGCGAATACCATTTCCTCCCTGTAACAAGCGGTATAGTATCGGCCGAAACCCTCCATATTTTGTCACTAATTCAATTAAAGTTCGCCAATCGCTGCGCAAATGCTTGCTATCCATCCAAAATTCAACTGTTCACAAAATCGGCCCAATTCAACCAAGCATCTCCAGATTCGGAACGGGCTTGCGTTAAACGCCTATCATGAATGTACCCAACGTAACCAAAACCGGCTTATGGCCCACGTTAATTGCCCAATGGTGGTTCAGATCGGTATGCCGGAATCGGCGTTCGAAGAGAACGACGATCATCGTGTGGGTGTTCACCCGTTGCTCGGACATGAAGGCCGAGCACGGCTTCTAGAATTCATTGAGTCTAACGCAGGCATTTGCGAGACGGAGCTGTCCGTCCGAGCCGGCATTGACCGAAACACGGCAAAATACCACCTCAAGCGCCTCTTGCGTGCCGGCCTGGTTACCAAGCGCCGCGAAGGCCGCCGAGTCCATTTCTTTCCTCGAAATATGGCCTACATGGAACTGCAAAAGGCCGTCGCAGGAGCCAGGGGCGAAACCCGTCGCAAAATCCTCTACCTCATCCATGAAAAACCCGAGATGAGCTGGCGCGCCATTGGCCGCCAATTAGGCATCACGGCCCGCGCTGTTCGCTGGCACCTAGAACGATTGGAGAGCACCAATTTGATCCAAATTGATCGCTCCACGGCGCATCGCAAGGTCCACCTCACCCCCGCCCTCGAAGCGGTCCTCCAAGGAGACCCCACGCTCGTAGGGCACGATTTGCCCTCCCAATTACGGGGCACCGAGGCATTCCGCACCAATTTGGCCATCAAGCCCTGGAATGCGCAGGAGCGCCGGGAATTGGATGACGACCAAGCGGACACCACCTCAGGCGCCATCCATTCACTACTGAAATTGAGAAGGGCCAGCGCTGACCCTCAGGGGTTTTGTTGAACGCTCGCGTTCGCGCTAGGTAGGATATTCTGCCCCAATCTCAACAACGCGAGCGATTATGCAGCGCGCATGTCGGCTTCGCGCCATTGCTGGAACACGTCGTCGATTTTGCCCTTCAATTCGCGGCGAGCCACGCGGACAAGGCTGCGAATCTTTTGCAACTCATGGTTGAGGTGCTGGTACGGCTCGGAGTCCGCGAGGAATCCGTTGACGATGGCAAGGGGCTCTTCCCACTTGACCAAGTCGCGCACATCGGTCACTTCCTCGTCGAGGGCTTCGCGCACCAATTCGAGCATTTCCGAGGCTTGTTCTTCGAAGGCCTCTGCCCATTCTTCCTCGGACGGTTCGTCGTCTTCGGGGGGGTCTTCGCCGGCTTGCTTGGCTTCGAATGCAATAACGGCGTCGGTAAGTTGCTTCTTGACGCTGCGCAGGCTTTGGCGAGCGCGGTCGAGGAGCTTGTCTTTGAGAATTTCCGTCTCCGCCAGGAAGTTATCCATGGTGGTTATCTGGTTGTCCCATTGGTAGAGCAGGTCCTCCTTCACCAAAGGCATCTTGACCTGTTCCATGGCGTTTTTGAGGTGGGCCTGGGCCTGGCTGATGGCCTCCTGGACATCCATTAGACAGGCGCATGAGGCCGGGGGCCATAAACCGAGCGCTTGGTTCAGGCGGCCAAAAGTCCCTTGAAACTAGGCGTACAGGCCGGACGCGCCGGGCTGATGAATGTCCAAGTCGCCTCGTTGCAGCTTGCGAATGGCGGCCAAAAAGTCCTCATGGAGCACCACGGAGCGTTCGTTTCGAACCGCTCGCATGCCTGCTTCGGTGCAGAGGCTCTGGATGTCGGCTCCACTGATGGGACCGGTGCGGGCCACCATGTCCCCAAGATCCACGTCATCGCCTAGGCGCATGCGCCCGGTGTGGATAGCGAGGATCCCGTGCACATCTTCATGGGTGGGAAGGGGAACGTCAATCACGCGATCAAAGCGACCTGGGCGAAGCAAAGCGGGGTCGAGCACGTCGGCGCGGTTGGTGGCTGCAATGATGCGCACATCGCCGCGAGGCTCGAAGCCATCCAACTCCGCAAGCAGTTGCATCAGGGTGCGCTCCACTTCTCGGTTGGAGGAGGTGCCGTCGTCGGTGCGCCGAGCGCCGAGGGCGTCGATTTCGTCAATGAAAATGATACTGGGCGCCTTTTCCCTGGCCATCTCGAAGACTTCTCGCACCCGGCGAGCGCCTTCTCCGATGAATTTCTGCACGAGTTCGGGCGCCACGAGTCGGATGAAGGTGGCGTCGGTGGCATTGGCGACCGCCTTGGCAAGCATTGTCTTGCCCGTCCCAGGGGGTCCCTGCATCAGGACACCCTTAGGCGGCGTGATGCCCAATTCGGAGAACAAGTTGGCCCGCGTCAAAGGATATTCGACGGTTTCTCGCACTTCGGCAATCACTTCCTCCATGCCGCCGATGTCTGCGTAAGTGGTCTGGGGCTTCTTGCTCACTTCGCTGCTGGCCACCACAGGATCACGGCTGCCAGGAAGGACACCTACCACCGTCAGGGTGTTTTGAGCCAGGGAGACACGAGTGCCAGGCTTGAGGTGCTCCTTGTCCACGAATTCAGCACTGGGGACCACGAAATTGGGGCCCGTGCTGCTCTTGATGATGACGCGGCCGTCCACGAGGATGTCGAGCACGGTGCCAACGATGAGAGGGGGGTGCTTGATTTTTTCAAGCTCCACATTGAGGCGCTGGACTTCTCGAGTCATGTTGCGCACTTCATCTTGCAACACACGAAGCTCAGCAGTAGCCTTGCGCTTGTCTTTGCGCAGTTCTGCGTTTCGCTCTTCGAGTGCGCGGACACGCCCGGCGCCATCTGCTGCTTCAGCCACTTCGGTGGTGTTCATATGGAGGGCGCGTTTAGGACTTGTTGTGCCCTGAGGGCACGAGGGATTGCATGGAATGTGAGATGTGCGGCAAAACCATCGCGACCCGGCGCCACGACGTCTCGGGCACCGTCATGAATCTGGGCACCTGCTGTACCAAGTACGGCACGCCCCTGGATTCACCTGCGCCTGCAGGCAGCAAGGCTGCGGTGGCTCAAAACCTGGAAAAGCGCGCCACGCGCATGACCAGCCGAAACGTGTACGAGCAAGACGTCATGGATCTCGTGGACGACTTTGGTGCCCGGATTCGAAAAGCCCGAGAAGCCCGAGGCTGGAGCCACGAGCAACTTGGTAACAAGGTGTCGGCCCGCGTTCCGCAATTGCACAAAATCGAAGCCGGTGGCCTGCGCCCCAGTGACGAATTGACCAAGCGCCTTGAGCGCGACCTCGGCATCACGCTTCTTGAGAAAGTGGACGCTGGACCTGCTGCCGTTGGCGGCGTCAAGAAGGGCGGCGGCAAGACTGGACTCACCATTGGCGATCTTCTCAGAGACGCCATGGACAAGAAGTAGCATGAGCGACTCGCCACCCATGCCTGCACCGGCTGGTGTTGTGGATGTGCGGCCAGCCGTGAAGGCGTTGCTTGCGGGCCAGTGCGTCTGTTTTCCCACGGAAACCGTTTGGGCTCTTGCAGCGCCTGCGCTCGTGCCAGAAGCAGTGCAAGAAGTATTCCGGCTCAAGCAGCGCCCCGAGGGTGTTCCGCTGGCGTTGGGATTCCATTCTTGGCGCTCAGCGCAGAGTGCCATCGTCGCCACACCCCTTGCAGATCGCCTAGCGGCCAAATTTATGCCAGGGCCCGTGAGCCTCGTGGTCAAACGCCGAGACCCCGAATTGGCACACGTGGCTCCCGGTTTTGACACATTGAGCATTCGCGTGCCCGACCATGATGTGGCCCGGCGGATTCTGGACGCCACCGACCCCCTCGTCATGACCAGCGCCAATTTGCACGGAGAGGCAGACCCCATCACCGCCGACGAGGTACGCGCCATGTTCCCTGACCTTTTGGTGATGGATGGCGTGGTTCCGGGCACCGCCAGCACCGTCGTGGATGCCACGGGCGACACTGCGGCCATTTTGCGCGCCGGCGCAATCACCGCAGAGCAAATCGCCGAGGCGTGAGCACTCAGAAAACTTCATGGTCCCGACCGCATCAAGCGATACTATGCGGTTCACCTTACCGATTTTGCTGGGATTCGTTTTGTTCTCCGGTTGCACTGGAATTCAAACTGAATTCGATGTGGTCTACTGGGAACTCGAAAACACCGTCGAAGTGACCGGCGATGCGCACCAAAACAGCGCCATCAACTTGGGCGGCCACTGTTCTTGGCTGAAATTCAACGAGGACGAGACCCGCTTGTCCCTCCAAAGTACCCCCGGCGAAGCAGTGCCAAAGCAAGCACTCGGCCACCGATGGGTGGGCGACATCCCCCGCTCCCCCACCTTCGGCAGCGGTTACGAATGGTTCTCGGAGGACGCATCCGTGACGCGCTCCTATGGCAACGACATCATGACCCGCGCCACATGGGAAGGCGACACCCTCTGGATTGACGGCGAGCAAGCAGTTGATGGCAAAACGTGGACCATTGAGTACACGTACGATGACGAACAAGGCGATGGCCCGTTCCAAGTCAAGGAGACTTTGACCCTGCGGGAATACGGCAGCATCCCCATGACCGTGGACCTGGAAGACGAACTTGTCTGCCTATAACCGCCCAACACCGTTATCAGTCATCCCCCGGTGGAACGGGTAGTGGCCGTCATCGAAGACGACGAAACGTTCCAGAAATGGCTCCGGTCGGGCCAAGTCGCAGCGCAAGCTTTGGAAGTCGGGCGTGAATTATGCACACCCGGCCGCTCCATTATTGAGGTGGTTACCGCTGTTGAGACCTACATTCGCGACCAGGGCCTCGGCACGGCGTTCCCCTGCACGGCCAGCCTCAACCACGTGGCAGCCCACTGGACCCCCACCCATGACGACGCCCGCGTTCTGGAAGAGGGCGATGTGGTCAAGCTCGACTGTGGCGCAGAATTGGAGGGCGCCCTCTCGGACAACGCCGTCAGCGTGGAAGTGGGCAACACCAACACCTACACGGATCTCATCGAAACCAGCCGCGCTTGCTTGGAGACCGCCATCGAAATCATTGGCCCCAACTGCAATCTAGGCGACGTGGGCGCCGCCATTGAGCTCACCGCCACGGATCGCGGCTTCAAGACCATCCAAAACCTCACGGGCCACAGCTTGGAGACCAACAACCTCCACGCCGGCCTCACGGTTCCCAACGTGGGCATGAAGATTCACCGCCGCCCCCGCATTGGCGACGTTCTGGCCGTAGAGCCGTTCGTAACGGATGGAACCGCCGGCCGCGTGATTGACTCCGGCCACGGCAACATCTACCACTTCCAACGGACACGGCCCCTGCGCCTGCCCACCGCCAAGCGCCTTGCTGGCGGCATCCAGAAGCGATTCCCTAAGTTGCCCTTTGCAGAACGCTGGTGCACGGACATGATTGAGCCCAACAAGCTCGGCTTCAACTTGACCCAGCTTCAGAAAGGCACCGTCATCAAGCACTACCCGGCGCTCGGCGAAGCCAGTGGTGGCCAAATTGCCCAAACGGAAGCTTGCCTCATCATCACCGAGGACGGCTGCGTTGTGAGCACGGACCCCAAGGGCACGCTCGTCAAACAGTAAGACGAGGCCGATACTGGCTTTCAAGAACCGGAGATTGCATCCAGCGGTAGCGCCGGCTCAAAAAACAATAGAGGGGAAGGAAAAAGGATTCAAAACGCCTCATCGAGGGCGCCAGGGCGCGCGAAGAGCCTAGTCTTCGGTCTCGTACGTGCAGGTCTTGCAGTACCGAACCACGAAACGCCCTTCCACGCGGAAATCTAGGGACGTTCGACAGGTGGGGCACGTGCGTTTTTGCACGCCAGCACGCAGGGTTGTATCCGAATCGTCGAAGTCGTCGTTGAAGAGTTCTTCGCCATCGTCAGAGTCGTCGTCCACTTAGTCGCCTCCAGGCGGGTCGGGCACCAATGCGGCGTTATCAAGACTTCCGGTCGGAATCATTCAACTGCAATCCTGACGCCGCCGGATTCAGGAGTAGCCTTGCGCACAGTCACATCGAGGATGCCGTTGTTGTAAGTCGCCTTCGTGGTGCTTGGGTCCACCTTGGACGGCAAGCGCACGGACTTGTGGTACTTGCGCTGCTCGTTGTCCACAGTCACTTCGAGGGCGCCCTCAGTCATATTGAGGTCGATGTCGGCCTTCTCCACGCCAGGCAATTCCATGGTGATGGCAATGCTAACCGGATCTTCGATTACATCGGTGAGGGGCTCGCGGCCTTGAGCCTCCATGGTTGGCATGCCGCCGGGGCCCACGCGAGCCACCTTGGGCTTGTTGCCAAAGCTGCTGAAGTGGGGCTTGCCATCGGGACCCATTCGGACGTTGAATCCGGCAACGAAGCCCTTGCTGGGATCTTGGCCCATGTTTTTGAAGGCGTCTTGCAGGTTGCGCTGCATTTCGTCAAACAAGCCACGGAATTCCTTGGGGTCAACACCCATGTTGCGAAGCCAAGCATCCATTCCAGCCATGGGGTCGCCGCCTGCAAAGGGCCCGCCAGGGCCGAAGGGGTTTGCGCCGCCAAAGGGACCGTTGGGGCCGAAGGGGTTGCCACCAGGGAAGTTCTTCCAGGGGTCGTTCGGTTCGTCTGCCATGATTTCTGTGATTGTTGGCGCTTCTACAAAAAATTAGTGCCCGCCTGAGGGCGCCGCCTGGAGCCAACCATCACCGTTGGCATTGGTTGAATCCAGGCGACTTCCCCCTTAGATCTGCACGATCGACCGGCCCATGCGGGGGCGGCTGTCGATATCCATGAATTCTTGGATCCGGGACTCGATGCCCACAGTCACCGTCATGGAGACGGGGGCCGACCCATAGAGCACAATCACATCCAGATCTGCCGATTCCTGCACACCCGCCGTGGTTGTCCACGTGGCCGTCCAAGGCTCATCCCCAAGGCTGTAGCCACTGAAGTCACTGAGCAGCACTTGGTAGGACCCTCCGTTTTGCTCCACGTCCACTTCCACGCCAAGCGCATCATACACTTGGAGCCGAGCGACGGGATTATTCGAGTTGCTGGAGGCACCGATGAAGAGCGACTGGGCGCCCGTGAATGCGGGTACGGCAACCGACTGGCAACCGCCCACGGTGGCACCGAAGATGTCGATGGTTGCAATGCCACAATTGATGGTGTCGTCGCCCAAATAATTGGCATACAAAGGGGCGCCCGCGGCGGCCACAACAGCCCCTTGTTCATTTTGCGTCTCAAGCACAACCGTGTAACGGCCAGCATCCGAGGGCTTCGGCTCGAAGACCGAGCCATTGCCCGTTTGAACCGTATCGCCGTGTCGGTTGTTGAGGCTCCAAATCGCTTGGTGGCCGGTGGGCAGGGCATCGGCGCCGGTGAGCGCCAATTGGAATTGACCGCTCTCTTGCTCGAAGACATTGATGTCATTATCGATTGAACGAATGGACACTTGGTAATCTGAGTCAGGGACCGGCGTGCCGCCAATATCTTCCAGCCCATCCCCGTTCAACATCACCCCAATTTCAGGGAGGCTCAATTCGGGGCCGGCAATGAGGCGGGCACCCAGCAGGATGTTTTTCTCCTGGTACTTCGACTCGTAGGATACGCGCTCGCTTTCGCCTTCCTCGAATGAAACGGTTGCCGAAAAGCGTTCCAGGCTGGAGAGGGCGTATTTGACGACGGTCTTGTACAAGGGACTGTAGTAAACCACTTCTTCATACTGCGCGGTAACTTTGAGGTCCTTGATTTTCCACCCTTCTTCCTCGGCTTCTTCGCGAATTTCCGCATAGAAATCGGCGATATTGGCAGGGGCGTGTTGGTAGACGATTCGGACTGCTTCTACCATACCGAGTGGAGTTTCGACTTTGACCATTCGACCGGCTGTAGCAGACATGGCCATTTCGAGGCCTCCTCCGTACTCATCGTAGGTTCCGCCCCACTTTTGCCCGGTTTGGATCGGGAAGGGGAGGAAGTCAATACCTTCCTGGAAATTGATGAATTCCAATTCTTGGATTTCGCTCGCGCACTGGGATTGGCTCCTGCACGTGGTGCTGAGGGTGTAATCGGGATCGAGCATTTTGAGATCCCGTTGCCGGTACCCCACGAGCTCCATTAGATTGTACACTTCGCCCTCTTCGAAATCGGTGATCTCCAGGTCTCGTACCGTAGTATAGACCGGTTCTCCGGTGTCTTGCTCAAGGGAGGTGTTCACAACCAATTCAACTATGGAGTATTCGCCGGTGTAATTGCCAGAATCGGATTCGCCGCCGAAGGTTTCCTTGTATTCGGCGCGGTATTCTCCCCCATATTGCCAGGTAAATCCGGGCTCCCAGTTGGGGCCTTCAAC
>JBFJXT010000044.1:0-11804 GCA_041623015.1 Thermoplasmatota archaeon
CTTCGCGTCACCGGTTGCTACGGTGGCAGCATGGAGATTGAAGTGCTCAACACGGTCCAAATTGGCCAGTGCGGCATTTGCTGCCCGCCCTCCAGCGCCGAAGCCAGCATGGAGAACCCCGTCAAGTCCTGCGGCGACCTAGCGTACCAAGTGTCCTACGGTCCAGTCTCCACGTCCTGCATCCAGGTCATCGAGGTCTACTACTGCCCAGGTGGCGGTGGCTACTTTGTCATTCTTGGTCAGATCCAAACTGGCGCCTGCCGCCCCTGCTGCTCGCCCCTGGGTGAAAGCGACGCCGAGCGCCCGCTTCCCGCAGAAGTCTGCCAAGGCCCCGGCGGCCTCGCCATTCGCTTCAACGAGCCCCTGCCCGACAATGGCTGCATGCGCGTCATCAGTGTCCACCCCTGCTACAACGGACAATACGAGGTGCGTGTCCTTGGCCAAATCACCATCAACCGCTGCCCTCCGTGCTGCGTCAGTGAATCCCCCGAAGCCACTGCCATCGAATCGGAAGCCATCGCTCCCGTCGAATTGCGCCCCCGCTGCAACGCCCACTACCCCAGTTGGCAAGCCTACGTTTCCGGCAAGGCAGTCGGCCCCTGCGTCTTCCTTGTGCCCTTCGATCAAACCACCACCGCCGACGATGCCCCGCCCCGCGTGGAAGTGCGCTCCTGCCCGCCTCGCGGCGTTCAAGTGTACGTCAATGGAAACGCCGTGACGAGCTGTATCGGCACCAACGGCCGACCCGTTGAGGTGGACTTCGACTGCGCCCGGCCTGACAACGGCGTGCAAGTGACCATCCTCGGTTCCGCCCAGACCCGCTGCTACCCGCTGCCCTCCGGCGTCTAGGCCATAGTGAACCAAGTGGATTGGATATTGTCCGTCCACGCAAAAACGGTCATGATGGCAGACACAAATCAGGTCGCATGCAAGCTTCAACAGTGCATGGAACCGTGACGGTGTCTGTTCTCATTCTTCTCGCCCTTATCCCCCTTGGATCTGCCTTCGCATCGACGAGCGTTTCGAGCGCGGAATTTCCTGTAGAAATCCGACCTTGCAGCAGTCAATACCAAAGTTTCCAGCTGTGGATTAATGGGCAACCGGCCAGAAAATGCTTCGTCATTTTGGATGAAGGCGCCGAAGACAACTCGTCCACGCTTGAGGTACGCCAATGCCGTGGCGAAAACAGCGCGCAGATCTACTACCGAGGCCGCCCCCTGAGTCGATGCTTCGTCTGGACCTAAACGAAGCAGGCTCCTCTGAACAGGCCAAAAGGGCCGGGCTCAAGCCATACCTTTGAAACAGAAGCCCGGGTGGCAGCCTTCGTGGACCTGCGCACCCACCTTACGGGCCTGCACCTGCAAAACCCGCTCCTGCTTGCATCCGGCGTTCTCGACGAAACTGGCGCCAGCATGGCAAGAGCCGTCCGTGAAGGCGTCGGTGCCGTGGTCACCAAGTCCATGGGGCCCAAGCCTCGATTTGGACACCCCAATCCCACGGTCGTTGAAGTGAGCGGCGGCCTCCTGAATGCCATGGGGCTTCCGGGGCCAGGCGTTCCACATTTTCGTGAAGAAATTGAGCCTGCCCTTGCCGCCGGCGCCACGGTCATTGGCTCCGTTTTTGGCGGGGATGCTGACGAGTACGCGCGCTTAGCCACGGACATGGAAGCCCTCGGCGTTCATGCCATCGAGCTGAACGTTTCTTGCCCCCACGCCAAGGGCTACGGCAGCGAATTGGGAAGCGACCCCAAGGTGCTACACGGTGTGGTATCCGCGGTCAAGGACGCAGTCAAGGTGCCGGTCTGGACCAAACTTACCCCCAACACCGCCGACATCACCGCCCTAGGTGTCGCTGCGCAAGAGGCCGGCGCAGATGCCCTCGTAGCCACCAACACCCTCAAGGCAATCGCCATTGAACCGGATGTTCGCATGCCAATCCTCGGCAACAAAGTGGGCGGCCTTAGCGGCAAGGCCCTGAAGCCAGTCGCCCTTCGCGCTGTCTGGGACTTGCACCAAAAAGTGGACGTGCCAATCATTGCAAGCGGAGGCATTTACGAAGCCCGCGACGTGCTAGAGTATGCCATGGCCGGCGCACAAGCGTTCCAAGTGGGCACCGCGGTCATGCACCAAGGCTGGGACGTGTTTTGCGCCATCGAAGAGGGACTCACCGCTTGGATGGAGAAAGAAGCCGTCGCCTCGCTATCCGAAATTACGGGTGCGGCTCACAGCCGCTGACTGCCCAGAGCCACCCGCGTCAAGGGGCCCACGGTCGGCTGATTCGCGAGTGCCAGGGCGTTGGTGCCACAGAGCATGCAGATGATGGTCGCGTGGCTAGGGCCACCCAATTGACGAGCTTCTAGCGGATGTGGGCACCGCTCCGGATTGCGCAACAGGCGCCGAGGCGTTGGGCCGATTGTGACGGAAACAGGTTCACTCATTCAATTTTTAATTGTCAACTAAATTTAGATTCTTTCGGTCGGCCCACTGTTAGCGTCGCTTGCGTACGCTGGCCAATCGTTGTAGCCACACCTCTGCTTCGGCGCGCTTCTCGAACTTGGCTTCAGCCTCCCGAAATGCACGGTGGTGAATCATGCGCTTGCCACCGCTGCCCATCATCGGCGGGTGAATGATATGCAGCAATTCATGGTACACTACGAAATCCAAGACAAACTCTGGCACTCCCGGGTCATCAAGCACTCGGGACAAGACTATCACGCCGTGGTCCGCATCATGGTGGCCAAATCGACGGCGGCTCCGCGTGCGGCTCCAACTCAATTTTGGGGCGTCGGGCAAAACGAGGTCCATGTCCATGTTCACTCGCAAGAATGATTCCAACAAGCTCCGGTGGTCGCCAACCGGGTCAATGTGTTTGCGGCCCCGTGTCTCTGCGGATGCTTTGCGGCGCGATTTCAGGTGATCTGAATCCACATGAGATCGATACGCGCGCACTTCCTCCGGGTCCAAGTGGCCTTCTGAGAGTCGAAACAAGCGCACCAGGAGAATGCTGACAACGCCGCGAATGGCTGTGTCGGGCGCATCACGCAAATGGTCACTCAACCGAATCAACACCCGCCCCTCCCGCAACCGAATGGTGCTCTTGGCAGCCGTGTAAGGATAGAATGCAACGCCTGGGTCGGGTCGCAGCAATGTGCCTCGAATCCGCTCGTGAATGGATTGAACCAAGGGAATCAAGCCAGGTGCGGGTTCCTCTGGCACAAAAGCGGGGACGGCGCCCCGATTCTTGACAAAGCCGGTCCGATGCCAACGTCTGCCACCCGAGCCAGCCAATGCTTGGTTTTTTCACCGAGTCCGCCTCGGCCCCTTTGTGCAGACTCGCTTGGAGCGCCCTCGCATCACGCGCCTAGAGGCCATCGAATGGGAAACGGAGCGCCACGCCACCATCCGATTCTTTGACGACGCCATCGCGCAGAGTCCCTCCGGCACGTTCTGCATGGTCTGGGTCCCCGGAGTCGATGAAGTGCCCATGGGCACCGGCACCACCGACGAAGACGGCCGAGTCACACTCACCGTAGAAGCCAAAGGCGACTGCACCAAAGCACTCCTTGCATTGTCCGTTGGCGACCGCATAGGCGTCCGTGGCCCCTACGGCACCGGCTTCAAGCTCCCCGATGCACCCGCCAAGGTCTGCTTTGTTGGAGGCGGCACCGGTATCGCTCCCATGGCTCGCGGCGCCCAACAAGCCCACGCCGCCGGGCACGACGTCACCGTCGTCAGTGGCGCCCGCTCCGAAAACCTCCTCCTGCTCCACAGCCACCTCGGCAAGCAACAAGACGCTGGCGCGCTTCGATACGAGCCCTGCACCGACGATGGCACCCTCGGATTCGATGGGTACACCACGCAAAAACTGGCAGCACTCGGCGAAACCACATTCGATGCGGTTTACGCCTGCGGTCCCGAGGGCATGATGGTGCGCGTTGTCCAACAATGCAAGGATGCAGGCGTATTCTGCCAAGCTTCCTTGGAGCGGTACATGAAGTGCGCCGTGGGCATCTGCGACGCCTGCACTGTCGGCGACGGCCTCCGCGTCTGCGTGGAAGGCCCCGTCATGGATGCAGAGTGCTTGGACAAGGTTCCTGAGTTTGGCGTCGGTCACCGTGACAGCGCCGGAATCATGCACCCTTGGTAAGATTCTAGGGAATTTGCCAACAATTGGTCGCCGCCATGCCTGCTAAAGTAGGGCCAATTGTGGGAAGTCATAAATCCTGAACAAGGTCGGCGGTATCCATGCGAGCATTCGTATTATTGATTTTAGTCACCGCAACCCTCTCTGGGTGCTTGAGCTCCGAAGCCCCCGACAGTTCTGATGGACTTGATGGGCAAGACAGCGGAGCCGACGGCGCATCGCCGAAGGGCTCCGGTAGCGGCTCCGATGAACCCGGAAAGCCTGGGGAGCCCGGAGAACCCGGTCAATCCGGCGTCGCCGGCTGCTGCGCCTGGGTTGAAGTGGAACAGCGCAACTTGGTCATCGTCGACGGAAAACTCGTCGAAGGCTCCCTGGATTTTGACATTGAAAATGGAACCTATGGCGTCCAGTTTGAACCATCAACCGGTGTGTTCGTAGATTCTGGAATCACCTGGGGCGAATGCACAAAGGCCACTTCCATGAGTGGAACCCACATTTTGGTGGCTGGAGCCGTGCTAGCATTGGGTGGATCCACATCTCGTGGCAAAATCACCGAATGTGGCGCCTTCGAGGCCGGCAGCCACACACTCGAACTTGAATTCGACACGGCCAATGGTCATGCGTTGTTGGCGCTCTACCGGCACGATTCCTAGGAACGCTTAAGCCCACGGCGCCCCCATCTCTACGAGCGGTCATCGCCCATGGCAGTCGGATTCGTCCTCATCAGCGCCGCTCCCCAGAAGGAGCACGACGTGTACAATACGCTCCTGAAGGTCTCGGAGATCGTGGAACTCCACCCCCTCTTCGGTGAGTATGATCTTATCGCCAAACTTGAGGCGGCAGACTTTGACACCCTCGGGCACGTCATCGTCAATAAGATCCGCTCCATCGAGGGCGTGGTGGACACGAAGACCCTGACGGGCACCAAGTTCTAACATGGCACTTGGCAGCATCTTCCTTTCCACGGTCCTCCTAGGCTTCGGATTTACCTTGCTCGTAGCGGGGCTGTTCGGATCCTACTTTGGCCAAGGTCGCAGCCGAGGCATCGGGTTCGGACTCGCGCTTGTCGCCATTCTCCTGATCGGCCTATTTGCCGCCCTCACATGGCCCCTGGTCCCCGGCATTGACCCTCGTTTTAACGCCACCATCATCGCCAGCAGCCTCGTGGCGGTTCTGGCAGCCACCATCGGCAGCTTGCTGGCAGTCGGCACGTTCGTCATGAGCGTCATGCGTTCCTAGACCCTTATGTGGGGCCCCGGCTCCGCATCTTCGTGGGCGGACACCCAGGATGGAAGGCGCGGTATCATTACGGCCTGTGGAATCGGTACTTCTTCAGTAACCTCGACACCCGGCTAGCCTTGCCGTGGACGCAATTGTTTCTCCTGTTGCGTCTGAAGCCTAACGCCATCAGCGCCTTGTCGTTCCTGGTGAGCATCGCCGGCATGGGCTTCATTGGCTTTGGCGCCGCTGCTTGGGCGCCTGCCGTGGGTGGCCTGTTGCTCATGATTGGCCTCCTGTGGGATCACTGCGATGGCCAAGTGGCGCGCATTCGGGGCAACGGAACCCTTGGCGGCGGCTTGTTCGACACTATCCTGGATCGCTGGATTGAATTTGGATGGGTTGCAGCCTTTGGGATTCGGATGCTGCGATTCGATGACGGATTCAGTTGGATTCAAACCCCCGTGTGGGTGTTGTTCTTGGTGGTGGCCTGGGCGGCCCAGAGCACCATTTATGTGCGCTGGAGCAACGTGCAAAATGACCTCTACTTGGTGCAAAAGGAGCTGCGTCTCGTGGGCACCATGGACCATGAAGCCCGCACTATTCAACTGAAGTCCAAGATGGCAGACAACATCGGGCGCTTGCCGGATACGAAGTTCCTGTACCTGCCGTTTGCCTTCAACCGGGACGTGAGCTTGTGGATGCTGTTCGTGGCATCTCTGGTGCCCGATTACATGACGGGCGTCGCGGTGTTTGCGGCCGTGCACACGCTCAATGGGCTAGAGAAAAACTGGTACACCCTCCAGAATCTGCGTCGCAAGGAGCCGCCCACCACGCTTTCGAGCATGATGAACCCGGACTACCACAAGTAGTCGCCAGAGCCAGAGCAAAAACTCGGCAGAGCACGCCCCGCGACTGGTTTACGCTGCGGGAGCCATGCGATCTGCGGCCTTCTCAAGAGCCGCAATGCCCGGCAAGATCCGCCCTTCTAGGAACTCAAGGCTTGCACCGCCGCCGGTGCTCACGTGGGTCACCTTGTCGGCCACGCCAAACTTGCGGGCCGCAGAGGCGGAATCGCCGCCACCCACAACCGTCGCGCCCTCGCAAGCCACGAGCGCATCTGCGATGGCCTTGGTGCCGAATTTGAAGGCGTCCCACTCGAAGACACCCATGGGGCCGTTCCACAGGACCGTCTTGCTGCTGCGCACGGCATCGGCGAATTTGGTGATGGTGAGGGGCCCAATGTCGAGTCCCATCCACTTGGCGTCCTGGAAGCCCACTTTCACGGCGCGGTGGTTGGCTTGTTCGGTGAAGTGATCTGCCTCTTCCACGTCTAGCGGGAGCAAGATCTGCACGCCTTTGGCTTCGGCACGAGCAAGCAAATCACGGGCCAAGTCGAGGCGGTCTTCCTCAACGATGCTCTTGCCCACCTCGTGACCCTGGGCGCTAAGGAACGTGAATGCCATGCCGCCGCCGATGATGAGGCGGTCTGCCTTTTCGAGGAGGGCTTCAATGACGGCGATTTTGTCGCTGACTTTGGCGCCACCAAGGATCGCCGTGAAGGGGCGCTCAGGTTCATTCAAGGCGCCGCCGAGGGCGTCCAGTTCCTTTTGGATGAGAAGTCCGGCAAAGGATGGCAAGTGCTCTGCAACGAGGGTGGTGCTTGCATGGGCGCGGTGGGAGGTGCCAAAGGCGTCGTTGACAAAGACATCCGCCAGGTCAGCCAATTGAGTGGCAAATTCGTCGTCTCCGGCGGTCTCTTCGGTGTGGAATCGCACGTTCTCCAACAGCAATACCTCGCCGTCCTTGAGGGCGGCCACAGCGGAGGACGCGTTGGGTCCAATGGTTTCGTGGACAAATTGACACGAGACGCCTTGCTGCTTGCTCATGTGCTTGGCCACCGGCTCCAAACTCATCTCGGGGACGCGCTGGCCCTTGGGACGACCCAAGTGGCTCACCAAAATGACGCGGGCGCCTGCCAATTGCAAAAAGCGAATGGTGGGGAGCGCCGAAGCGACGCGCAAATCGTCCTGGACCTTGCCCTTTCGAAGGGGGACATTGAAGTCCACGCGAACCAGGACACGCTTGCCTTTGAAGGCGTTCATGGAGGCTCCGTCTTCAAGGGTCAGGACAGGCATTGAGCGCCGCGAGTAGGAAGGGGGATATCACAAGTTTGGGGCCTCTGCACCGGGGGGGAGGGCATAGAACGCCCACTCAAAGTCGTACACCGTGGCGCCTGAGGAGCATTCCATCTCGGATTCCTCGATGTTTAGTTGTTTGTAGAACGACCAACGGTTTGCCCTGTCCTCCCCTTGGCCGGGCAGCACAGGGACCTCGATGCTCACGGGGCCTTCGTGAGTCGAGCCACTCCAAACAATGTCTCCGCCCTCGAACGACACGCCGATTCGATAGCCAGTAGAGAGCCCATTCACATCCATGATGCCGACAATTCGATAGGCGCCCTCAGGAACGAGGCGATGTGGGTTGCGAACAATCGCATTTGGATACGGGGGATTTGGATTCGTGCAATCTTCGGGTGGTTGAATGAGTACAAAATTCGTGGTGGAGCTGTCGGTTCGTGCCAATAGCACCGGTTCGTCTGGGATCTCAGTTGGTTCTACGGCTTGCTCCGATTCCTCATCGAGGGAATTTTGTGCCGGCGTTAAGCAACCGGCCAACAGCACTAGTGTCAAGATCAATAACCAATGGTTCACGTTCAATGAAATCCATTGGTATTCAAATTTCTTGGCCTTTCTCGTTTTCACGTCTCATGTAGAAACCCTATAACCTCGCCAGGGGACTCCTCCTCTGCGCATGGCGAATGGCTATCAAGTGGAGGCGCAGGATCTTGCCCGATTCAAACGCAACCACGAGCATTTTCAGAGTGTGGTTGGGCAGTACATTATTGGCTACCGTGAGGTCGTCACCGATTTGATGATTGCACTCTTGGCTCAGGGCCACGTTCTCCTAGAGGGCGTGCCTGGAACGGCCAAGACGACGCTTGCCAAGGTGTTTAGCCAGACGCTTGGCATGGATTTCCACCGCGTCCAATTTACCCAGGATCTGATGCCCATGGACATCACGGGGCACTTCATTTACGATCAAGAGAAGCACGAGTTTGTCCTGCGAAAGGGCCCCGTGTTCACGAACTTGATGCTGGCGGACGAAATCAACCGCGCCCCGCCCAAGACCCAGTCGGCCATGCTGGAAACCATGGAAGAAAAGCAAGTCACCATCGAGGGCCGCACGGTGAAACTGGACCGGCCGTTCATGGTGGTTGCGACCATGAATCCCATTGACAACGAAGGCGTGTTCCGGTTGCCGGAGGCGCAATTGGACCGCTTCATCATTCGCTCCCAGATGCATTACTTGTCTTCCGAGGAGGAGGAGAAGATGCTGCAACTGAAGCTGTCTAACAAGAAGTTGGAAGAGAACCAGCAGCGGCTCCGAGTGGATGCGGTTCGCCAGGGGCAAGACCTGGCGCGCAAAATCCACATGGGTGCCGAAACCGTTCGTTACCTTCAGCGCCTTGCGGCAAAGACTCGCGAGCACCCCGATGTGCGCGTGGGTGCCAGTCCTCGCAGCATGGAACAAATGCTTCGGGCGGCACAAGCGTACGCCCTCATCAACGGCCGGCCGTACTGCGTCCCAGACGATGTGGCGTACGTGGCGCCTCGTGTCCTTGGCCACCGCATTTTGCTGCGTGTGGATGCAGAAGCTCGTGGCAAAACCACGCGCAGTGTGCTGGATGATGTGCTAAAGCACGTGCCTCGCCCGCGCCTTGTGGTCAAGGGCGGCTGACATGCAACAACGGGCCGCGACGGCCAGACGCCCTGCGGGTCCGAACTCCAAGCCGAAGCCCAAGGCAAAGCCAGCGCCCGAAGCCGAGCCACCCCTGTTTACGGACGAAGCCGAGGAGGAAGATGCGCCCGTTGAATTCCAATCCCTCGACGACGAGGCCGCCGACGCCAAGGCCAAAGCAAAACGCCCCGCTCGATCCACCGTGCAACTTCCGCCGCCCAGTGATCACGCAGAGCACATGGAGATTGCCGAGTCTACGCCTCTGCATCCAACGTGGGCGGCGGCGTTGCTTGCGGGCATTGCGGCGTTGCTGTTTTTTGGTTCCATCGTCAGTGTTGCTGCCGCTGTGACCAGTGACTTCACGTGGTACTTTGGCGCCGCTGCCGTGGTGACCTTGATGTTCAGCGTCTTCTTGTTCGTGCTCCTGGTCGCTGGCCGCTCGCGAACGATTCGACGCATCGCCATGTCTCGGTTTGATGTGACTAGGCAACTGAGTGCGACGGAAGTCATCCAAGGCGATGTGCTTCGCGTGCGGTTGGATGCCAGCCGATGCAGTTGGCCAGAAGGACTCGTGGTGCGCATTCGAGAAGCCCCCGTGCCCGGGTTTGAAACGGGCGCTGCGGTGGTTCTCAAGCAGCCTCGAATCGTCGATTTCAAGGCCCGCGCCCAGCGCCGAGGCAAACAACCGTTTACTGGCGTCGAAGTGCTGATGCGGGACGAAGTGGGCCTGTGGGAACACTCTCGCATTTATCGGCTAGAAGATTGGGTTGAGGTTCGACCCGGTCTGCCGGCGCTTCAATTGCGCAGCATGCTTACCGCACGGTCTGCATTCCCTGATGGTGCGCCTCGCGCCCTTGTCCACCTGTTTCGAGACGTGGAACACGAGAGCCTACGCGATTATTCGCCCGGCGATCGCATGAAGGATGTGGATTGGAAGCGCATGAGTGCCACGCAGCGCATGATGGTTCGAGACGTCAAGAATGAGAGCCTAAATGTGGGATTGATCCTCGTGGATGCAGGCGCCAGCATGCGCCTCGTCGAAGGAGGTCGCCGCAACTTGGATGCTGCCCTTGAATCGGCTTCCGAAATCATCGAAGAAGCCGCCCGGCGCAACCACCAAATCGGTCTCGTGGCGTTTGATGAATCTCGCGTCATTGAGGAAGTGCGCCCCTCTAGGTCTCGCACCTTGCCAGTGGATGTGCAAGAGGCGTTCCAGCGATTGGCGGACCGGCGCCCACCAAGCAAAGTGCGCAAGGAAGAGGAGCCTGAACCCCTCGCCGTGCGCCTCCAACGAGTGCTTCGGGGCATGGCGGGTAGCCAAATGGGAGTCCTCCTGCTGACGGACCTAGAAACCGTGGACGAATCTGTCATCCAACTCATGTCGCGCCTTGGTGGCGGCGGCACCAAAGTGGGCGCGCTGATTTTGCCCCAGCCAAGCATGGATGCCAAGCGCGCCGCGTACCGAAAGCATGGCGTGAAGCCCCCCCAAGGCTACCGTGGGGGCGTTCACCGACGCGAATTGCGCGAGGTCTTGTCTGTGCAAGGCATTGAGACCATGGACATTGTCGTGGCCTAATCGCCTCGCCCGTGGGCCGCCTCTATTCTTCGAGGTTTGGACTGCACCGAGACAGGAACTCCGGCTCTGCTTCTTGGGGCCCTGATGCAATGATGAGGTCGCCCGCTTCGAGTCGGAAGTCGCCTTCCACGCCACTTTGCCAGCGAGCGTGACGCTTGACACTCAAGACGCGCATGCCGGTTTCTGTCTCGAACTCCGCTTCTCGCAGAGTCTGGCCGGCAAATTCACTTTCTGGATCCAAGGTTGCCTTGGTGATGGTGGAGTCGCTGGTGCGAATGGCCTCAGCCATGACGGGGTGAAGTTCCACGTCACGAAGCACTACGTCCGCGATTTCCAGGGCACTGTTGGCAATCACTTCTGCGCCTTGTGCCACTCGAATCAACACCAATGCGGTGTCCACGGGCAAGGAGCCCGCTTCTACCGCTTCCAGGGTGAGCCGTTGCAATTCCGTGAGGTTCTCGCCCACGTCCTCTTCCAGCTCTGCCACTTCCTTGGCGATGCTTTGGCTGTGGTAGAACACCGCTGAGTAGGCCAGGTCAACCATCAATTCGCTGGTGTCCTTCATTTCCAGAAGCAATTCCTCGATGCGTTCCTTTCGAGACGCTGCCACGGTTTCGGTTTGGCTCATAGGGTCTCCTCCTGTCCGGCAATGTATCGCTTGAGGTGTTCGGCGCCTTCGCGTTGGCCACGGATGAGCAAGGTGTCTTCGGCGCGAATAACGCTCTTGGCATCGGCGTCACAAATCCATCGGGTTCCTCGGCGAATGGCTAGCACGCGCACGCCGTTTTCCGATTCCATGCGCAAGTCGCCAAGACTTTGGTCCACCAGGCGGCAACCGGCGACCACTTTCACGGTGCCCACGCGATCGTCTGCTTCCTCGAACACTTTTCCAAGAAATGGCCTGAGCTTGACGTTGGCATCGAGCAATTCAATCATGTCGCTGGCGGCGTTGGCAATGTGCTCGGACGCGTCTGCAACTTGCAAAATGCCAGCTACTTGCTCTGCCTCTTCCTTGGTGCGAACGCCGAGGCTAGCAGTGAGCCGAAGTTGGTACTTCAGCCAGTCC
>JBFJXT010000045.1:0-11203 GCA_041623015.1 Thermoplasmatota archaeon
GAAGGGCCAGAAGGAAATCAGCGTCGCTGAATTCTTCGAGCGCAATCGTCAGATTCTGGGTTTCGACAGTCCCACCAAGGCGCTGATTACGAGTGTCAAGGAAGCCGTGGACAACGCGCTTGACGCTTGTGAAGAAGCGAACATGCTGCCTGACATCGAAGTCTCGTTGACTCCAACTGAGCACGAGGGCGAATACACCTTGAGCATTGAAGACAACGGGCCGGGCGTCGTCAAGCGACAAATGCCCAACATCTTTGCCAGGCTGTTGTATGGTTCTCGCTTCCACGCCATTCGTCAAAGCCGTGGCCAGCAAGGTATTGGCATCAGTGCTGTGGTGTTGTATGGACAAATCACCACGGGTCACCACGCCGTCGTCACGAGCAAAATTGGTCGCGGTCAACCCGCTGTCCGCATGGAATTGGGCATCGACACCAAGACGAACCAACCTAAGACCTACAGCACCGAAATTGACCACTGGGAGAAGGACAATGGCACCCGCATCCAAGTGGTGCTCAAGGGCCGCTACCAGGGTGGCAAGCAATCGGTCTTCGAGTACCTGCGCTCCACCAGCATCGTCAATCCCCACGCAAAAATCACATTCACCGACCCATCGGGTCAAACCTTCCTCTTTGACCGAGCCAGCGACGAAGTTCCGCCAAAGACCGAATCCATCAAGCCCCACCCTCTTGGGACTGAATTGGGTACGATTTTGAAGATGGCAAAGGCGAGCGAACACCGCAAGTTGTCCACATTCTTGCAAAAGGAGTTCAGCAGTGTCGGCGCAGACACCGCCAAGAAGCTCATCGCGGAAGCCAATATGTCCAACATTTGCCCGGCCGACATCACCCGTGATGAAGCCCGGCACTTGCATGCGGCATTCGGCAAGGTGAAGATCATGGCGCCACCGACGGATTGTCTGGCGCCCATTGGGGAAACGTTGGTTCGCCGTGGCCTCAAGAAAGAAACCGCGGACGTGTCTCCCGAATACATCGCCACGGTCACCCGGCCTCCCTCTGTTTGGGGCGGTCACCCGTTCCAAGTGGAAGTGGGTGTGGTGTATGGTGGATCCTTGCCCAAGGATGGTCAAGTGCGCATCCTGCGATTTGCCAACCGCGTCCCCCTGCTCTACCAACAAGGTGGCTGTGAAGGGACCCTCGGCATCCAAGCGGTGGATTGGCGCCGGTATGGACTCGATCAGCGCGGCGGCAAGGGCACACCCGTTGGCCCGGCCATTATTTTGGTTCACGTGGCAAGCACCAAGGTGCCGTTTACCAGTGAAGCCAAGGAAGCCATCGCGCCGATGGATGAGATTCACAAGGAAATTCGCCTCGCGCTTCAAGAAGCGGCCCGCGGCTTGGGTCGGCACTTGAAGAAGAAGGCAAAGCGCGCCAAGGTGAGCGAGAAGTTCGAGCTGGTCACCAAGATTTTGCCCGAAATCAACCGCAAGGCGGCCGTCATGCTCCAGAAGCCGGAAGTGGACTTGGCGCCGATTGTGTGCAAAATCATGGATGTTGTCTGGATTGATGACGCCACAGCCGAGTACACCAAGTTGGAAGGTGCCATGCTCAACGTGCCCGAACCCGTGGCCAACGTCGTGCCGGCAGCGGCCCCTGCGGATGGCGGACCCATGACACTCGACTCCTTTGGCTCGCCACCCAGCGAAGAGCCTGCAATTCAAGAGGCCGTAGAGGCGCCTGTGGAGGCTCCTGCACCCAAGCCAAAGCCCAAGCAAGCATTCCTTGGCAAAGCAGTGGTTCCCATTATCAATTACAAGCAGAAGGCTCAGGCGTTCAAGTTGTTCGCAGTCCTGCCAGACAATGCAGTATTTGTAGAATCCACGCCGGCGCCCAAGAAGGTGTCCGAGCGATTCGTACAATGGGAAATCCCCAAGCTTCAGCCCGCCGAGCGCATCGAATTGGCCATGGATGTGGCCGGCATCGGCAAGGGTGACTTGGACGGCATTGACCTCTACGTGGAGGGCATCAATGAGATTCACGTCGTGGGTGCAGATCCATGGCATGGAGGTGAAGAATAATGGCGACGAAACCCCTGACAAAGGCGCAGCGCGAAGCCGCCGCCATCAAGGCAATGGATGGCATTGCCAACAGCATCTATGGCAACTTGAAGGCCGGAAGCATTCCTGAGCTTCAGTTGTCCAGCCGCAACAAGAGCAATATTGTCTTCGATGAAATGCTGCGCGTTTGGAAGTATGGCGCCGGCATGACCACTCGGTCGGCCATGAAAACCGATGGTGCCTACATGCTCCTTCGCACCATGTACATGTCCGAATTCATCAAGGACATGGTTGGCCAAAACAAGTCGAGCACCCTTCGTGAGATGTACTACATCAGCGAGGGTTGGGAGATGGCCAAGTTTGGCGCCCAGAGTGAATCCGATGGCCTCGCCGAAGATTTGGAAGTCATGACGGGTCGCCTGCGTGAGGACTTCAAGTTGCGTCCTGAGGAGAACGGCGCCGCCATGATTGGTGACTTGAAGGTCCAAGAAACCACGCGTAACGGCACGCCCCGTACCATTCACTGCCAAGACGATGTGGGTGACTCCGGGTACAACATCCCGTACAACGTGGAGCCGGATCGCCTCAAGTTCAAGGACGTCAACATCGACTTCTTGGTGGCCATTGAGACCGGTGGTATGTTTGCGCGTCTGGCGGAGAATGAGTTTGACAAGAAGGCCAACTGCGGTTTGATTCACTTGAAGGGTCAGCCCGCTCGAAGTACCCGCCGCCTCATCAAGCGCCTCAATGAAGAAACGGGCCTCCCCGTCATCGTCTTCACGGACGGCGATCCTTGGAGTTACCGCATCTTTGCCAGTGTGGCGTACGGTGCCATCAAGACGGCGCACATTTCCGAGTACCTGGCAACTCCAACCGCTCAGTACTTGGGCATTACGCCTTCGGACATTACGAATTATGACTTGCCTAACGACAAGCTCACCGATCGTGACGTTGATGCGCTGAAGTCGGAGATGCTGGATCCGCGCTTTGATGACGAGTGGTGGAAGGGCGAAATTTCGTACCAACTGCAACTGGGCAAGAAGTCGGAACAGCAGGCCTTGGCCAAGTATGGTCTTGACTTCGTCACCGACACGTACCTACCCGAGAAACTCACAGAAATGGGAATTCTACACTAAGCAGGGCTTCGCCCTATGTCGTCGGCGCTGTGCGTCGGCGGCCTTGCTTGGGTTGCGAAGGGCACGCAGTGCCCTCGCCGGGGAAACTCACAGAAATGGGAATTCTCCACTAAGCAATGCTTCGCCTTAGGTCGTCGGCGCCGTGCGTCGGCGGCCGGGGAGCACATTCTGTCGTAAGATGCGTAATTCTGGCATACGGGGTCGCTCGGCATCGCTCAAACTAGCGATTCACCCAAACGGTTCATAGCCTTGGAAAAATGGTGATTCGCATGCGTTCAATGGCAGCGATTGCCATGATGGCGGCGGTGTTTCTTGCGGGTTGTTCCGACAGCGGCGGCGATTCTGAAGTTGCTGCCTTGGATGGGTCAATTCCGGAGGGGTCGCGCATTTCGTCTCCGTTGGAGTGGCCGTTTGCTCAAGTGAATTTGACGCAGACCATCGAAGGCTCGTTTGAAGTGCAAGAGTCTCGGCAACTGTTGGGCCGTTTCCAGGGAACCACCGGCATCGACCCTGGCCACGTGCAGGTCTATGAAATTGAAGGCGTGCCCGTGGGGGCTGCGGTGGTGGTTGAAGCCGTCATTGAAGCAGGCGTGGGGGAAGGCGACGTCGATCTATGGTTTGGCGCGCAGCCAGGTGCATTTTGGACGTATGCGTGCGACTGCCCGTATGGTGGCTTCTCATCTGTGACCAGTCATTTGGTGCTGGATGGTTCGGAGCCGCTGAGGCTGTTCGTTAGGTATGATGAAGCGGATGATCAACCAGGATTCGATTTCACCGTGGATGTCAACGTGCAAGCGCACCCAGCGTTGATTCCTTCGGGGGTTCCAGTCTCCGCCTCCTTCACGGACGCAAGCCAAGAGTTGGTGTTTCCTGGAGCCACGGCGCCCATTCATGTGTTGGGTGCCAATGGAAGTCGACTCACGACGCTCGATGGCGACCCCTCGCGGTTTGACTTAGACAATCGAACACTGGGGACGTACACGTTCATCCAGGAACCCGCGGGCGAGCCCACAACCTTGGTTCTGCTCTCGCCAGAGGGAACCGCGGCCCCCGCAAAGAAAATCCATATCCAATCCATTGAACGGACTGAGGAATGGGCCGTGCAAGCCGGGATGAGCGGCCAATGGATGTTTGATACGATGCGCACGCCGCTGGGGGCCGTGCTGTGCTTTGAGAGCGAGCCTGGCGTAGTCGACCCAACCGTTCGACTTTCGGGCCCGAATGGAGCTTTGCTCGAGATTGATTGGCAAACCAGCAATGAGCCGCTCACGGCAACTGGATTTGGATTCTGCACCCGCACTCCGATCGGAGACGAGCGATTAAGCGCCGGAGAATACCAAGTTGTGTTTGAAGATCAGGCTGGCACCGGCACCACGGTGTTTGCCGAGCTGCTGTACCTGGGGTGAACCACGCGGCGCGCGTCAAGGATTTGAAACAGTTGGGGCCGAGAATCCTTAGAAAATGGCCCATTTAGTTTCTAAGCCAAAACGGTCCAAATCAGGAGAATTGGCCAATTGGACAAAAGGAAGGGGAGCAAAAGGGAAAGAAACTCCATTGGGTGACTTTGGCAGCCTGGTTCTGCCCGTTTGGGCAGCTACCGATTAGCTTGGCAAACTGCCGTCTTTGATGCGCTTTGCCACCAGTTTCCCTAGGGGAGTCACATCAATGGTGTAGCTGCGGCCACGTTTTTCGACGCGGATCAAGGGGGCCAAGTATTGGCCCGCTGCGGTGTCGGTGTCGATGTAGCGGTAGACAGGCGGCAAACTCATGCCGGCCTTTTCGGCCACTTCTTGCGTGGTTGGCGGGGCTCCGCCCGTTGCCAATTCCGCGGCGGCGGAAAGGAATCGGTGCGCCGATTTTCCGCTCTTCATGTGCAGTTCTGCAGGGACACTCCAGGAGGCAGCTTCCGCCATCACGTCGCCAGGGGCGCGTTCACCCTCTAGCAAATCCGTGAAGGATCCGGCGCCATCAGCAATCTGATTGGCCAAATCTCGTAGCGTTTCTGCAAAGAACCGTCGGCGAGCAGCCTCTGGGACTCCGTCGGCAGCGAAGTCAACAACGACCTCGATGTTACTGCCTATGATTGGAAATTGTGTCTCATCGTACTCAGTTTCGTGGGTTAGTGCCACACGGTTCATTAGGTTCACCCTGATACCAAAAAGACATTCGTAGTTACAAAGTCTGCGCTTTAGACACATAGTACGTTTGGACACGAAGCATAGGTCATCCCGACGCATTCATGAGTGCGTCATGTTTGGAGCACCCATGGAGCCTAGAAAGGAGGCCTTGCGTTGCCTTGAGGAAGCGCAACAGACGTCAGATCCTCTACAAGTAGGGATTGCGGCGGTGTTTGCCCTCCTTGAGGTCGCGGATTCTATCAAACATGGTCTTCGTGACATCATCTACGAACTTCGTGACTAATCATTTGGCTTTCTGACACAATATTGGGGGTTGTGTCGGGCCTAATCGGCTGTTTCCGGTGGAGGCGATGGCGGCAAAACAGGGCATTTTGGCCATTTTTTCCCCGTGGTGTCCAAGTTTCGCATCGTGCGTGCGATTATGATTCTTTTGCCATTTATTGGATGCACTCGCTCAGCGCGTCGGGGTCCGGGTGGATCCGCAGTGGATGCAAAAGTGGAATTCTTGGAATCCCCATGCAATTTGTCTGCATTCACGGCACGTGGGTCGCACCGTTTCTGGTGTGCGGGTAGCGTGGATAAACGGCCATGAAACCGCCGTGCCGGTGAGCAATAAGGCGGTGATGAGGCTCAAGGGTGAGGGGTATCCGAGCACGACCGCTTCAGCAGCGGCCACCACGATGGACATCAAGGCCAACAGGACGAGGCCCCACCCAATGAGGGAGTATGCTCGAGAGGACATGGCTCTACATCGTCCCAGCAACAACATGATGCGTTTGGGGAAGTGCCGGAAGGAGGCGGGGACAATGCGGCCCACGGCACTATGATAACGCTCTTGTAGAAGACCAATCACTGCAAGCGTATGGCACGGGGGGACCTCATTGAGGAGGTACGCTTGGTCATGGCCCAGGCCGGTTACGCCGTCAGCGAGCGCTGCGACCTACGGCCCGTGAGCTTTGACCTCGTTGCCCGCCGAGATCGCCACTTGCTGATTCTGAAGGTGCTCACCAACGTAGACGCCCTCAGCGAACCCGTTGCGCAGGAAATCAAACTCTTGTGCAAATTCCTGGAAGGCCGCCCGGTCCTGGTGGGCATGCGCGCAGGGACAGGTGCTCTAGAAGATGGCGTCGTCTACTGTCGCCATGACATTCCCATTGTCACCCCCGCAACCCTCGCGGCGTTTGTGCTCAGTGGCGAAGCGCCCATGGTGTTTGCCGCACCCGGTGGTTTCTACGTCAATCTGGATGCAGACGCGCTTCGAGCGGCACGAATTGAACGAGGCTTGAGTCTGGGCGTCATGGCGAGCGTGGCTGGTGTTTCGCGTCGTGCCATCCAGATGTACGAAGAGGGAATGAGTGCCAGCATCGATGCGGCGGTCCGCCTTGAGGAATTCTTGGATTCGGAACTCATCCGGCCCATGGATCCGCTCACTTCCTTTGATCCTTCACGATACGAGGAGCCCCCGGCCGCCGCGGGCACCGACCCCGTGGAGCAACTGCTGACGCGATTGCTGCAAGGCCTCGGCTATGAAGTTCGGGCCACAAAGCGCAGCCCCTTCAACGCGCTCAGCACCCAGGAGCGACACACGTTCCTTACCGGCATCGGCCCCGATGCGGCATCCATGCAGCGACGCGCACGGGTGGTTCATTCGGTGAGCCGCATCACCGAGCGTCCCGGTTTCTTTGTGGTGGAGCGCACCACGCGCACGGAATTGCATGGCGTTCCCATTATTGACCGTGAACAACTGCGCCGCGTATCCGACCCTGAGTCCTTCTTGGAGCTCATTTTGGAACGGGCGCGCTCTAAATTTGACGCCTAAATTCAGGCTCCACGAGATTGAGCGTGGAGGACGCTGGCGCGTTCGATTTTGACTTCAGCCATGGGGCCCATTAGGCCGCGCCATGTCTGCCCTCTGATGGGCTCAATCGAGTAAAAGTGGGGGAAAGGGAAGGAAAAGGGATGGGAGGGTGCTGTGGGTGGGGTCAGCTTAGAGGCTGATTTGGCCCGTGGCGCTGCGCACTTCCATGTCCCAGAAGCCCCATGCTGCAAAGAACAGGGCGGGAACACCAAAGGCACCCATCAGGAGGAACAAGCCGAGGGCCTTTCCAGGGTAGGGCTTGAAGCCGACCGATTCGCTGGGCTCCCAAGCGTTGCGCAGGATGCTACCGATGGCAAACGGAAGGGGCGCAAAGAACACGCCCACGACGCCGGGGTAAATCATCCAGTTCATGACGAAGCTCATGTCGGTCACGGCCTTGTCCTTGATTTCGAAGGCGCGCTCGGCGCGGCTCTCCATGTTGTCGTAATCGAAGGACGCAGAGGCGATGAGCGACTTGGCGCGTTCATCATTTTGGGCCTGGATGGCGGGGCTGAGTTGGCCGTAGAGGGCGTGGTTGGGCTCCAGTTCGGCGCGGCGAAGGAGTGCAGCGCTGCGGGCGTCTTGGACACCCTCGATGCTCTCTTGGAACACCGTTGCGTTCTCGGTTTCACCGTTCGCCTTGGCTTCGTCGTACTTCCTGTTGAGCACTTCCAGTTGGCCATCGGCGGCGCTGATTGCGCTCAATTGGTCTTGGTACTCGGCCTCTCCCACGGCGACATTGAGTCGCGCATCAAGGGCATCGTACATGCCCGCTTGGGAGGTTTGTTCGAAATCGTAGATGAGGTAGAAAACGCCGCCGGCAAGAATGACGCCGACGATGATGGCGGCGCCCACTTTCTTGGTGCCGTTCACATCGGAATCTTGGTGCTTCCTGGCCACCGAAAAGGCCCAGATCCACGTGAGCGGAAAGAGCACAGTTCGAATCAGGAACAAGCCGTATGCCTTGACGCCGTCCACAACGGCCCTGCCTCGCATTGGTCGCCGCGACGAGGGGCCCTTTTGAAAAGACTTCGACGCCGTCATGTAGCCATGGCCGGGTCCGAAATCGTGGACAATCTGCTAGGCCCGGGCGCCGATGAGACCCAGGACTTGCGGGATGAGTCCCGTTTGGTGGCCGATTGGCTCTGGGATTGGGCCTCTCCAGGTTACGGCCCAAGGGGGGGCACGAAGCTCATTGTGAGTGGCGAGGAGGATGGCGATTTGGTGGTGACGGACAGCCCAGCCACCGGCTTGCGTGAAGCGGGCCCCGCGCATCCAGGTGTCTCTTCGTATCGTCAATTGGCCATCAATCAACAGAAGGCAAAGGGAGATGGCGCAACCACTGCCCTCTTGCTTGCGGTGGTCCTTGTGCGGCGCTCCTTGGAAGCCTCCGGGCCGTTGATGCCGGTGCTTGATGGCTTGGCTGCCGCTCGACGCCAGTGCCTTGCTGTGCTGTCTGCAAACGCAACCCAATGCACGCCTGAGACGGTGCTGGCGTCGGTGGTTCCTGAGCACCCCGAGTGGCCGCCCATCGTCGTGGCGGGGCTTCGGCAATTGGCAGAACACGGCAAAGTGGACTTGGATGCCATTGACGTGCGCGCCGAGCCGGTTTCAAGTCTCGTTTGGGATGAGGGCCTTGTTTTGGAGCCGGATGCGCCCCACGCCGTCACCCACATCAAGGCAGCAAAGGTGGCCCTGGTTCAAGGGGTTCGAGAACGCGCCACCTTTGATACCACCCTAACGCTGCGAAGCCCCGGCCAATCCATGGATGATGTGCGCTGGAGAGCTCTGGCAGACCGGCTCGTGGCGCTTGGGGTTAATCTGGTGTTATCCATGAAGGCGCTTCCCGAGGATTTCAAGGGCGCCTTGATGGACCGAGGCATCTTGGTGCAGCAAAACCTCACGAAGGCGATGGCTTGGCGCATGCAATTAGCCACCGGAGCCGAATTGGCACCCTCGCCCGATGCCGTTTCCCTGGATGAACTGGGCGTTGCCGATCTGCAAAAGCGCCCCGCTCGCCGAGGCGGCTGGAATCTACATGGGCCTGGCGCTGCGGCGACCCTATGCATGCCCCAAAGTCACGGCAATGTGCACGAATCGCGCGTGGAGCACATGGAGCGGCTCCTACGCGCCGCCGGCGCCGCGCTTGAGGATTCGCGAGGGGTTCCCGGGGCCGGGCAGTGGTTGCAGGCCCTCGAAGCCTCCGTGGTCGCCATGGTGGATCACCTGCCGGGGCGGGGCCAATTGGGTGCTCGCGCCGCCGCCAGGGCCCTGCGAGACCTACGCCAGTGCTTGGTCCGAAACGCTGGGCTGGATCCGTTAGACCAAGCTCTACCTCCCGCACCAGAAGGGCTGATGGATGGCTATGGCGCCATACGTGATGCAGTGGACAATGCGTTTCGCGCCGCCGACGCCTTGCTTCGCCTAGATGGCCGGTACCAAAAACGAGGCAGCAACCCCACGAGCCTACGCGGCGGAACGGGCCCCTCGGGAAGTCCTCTTGGCATGCCGGGCGATGTTCCTCCCCTTATGTGAAGCGCCCCGGCCTGGAATCAGGTGATGTCTTTGCGCTTGAATGCCCACTGGCTAATGAGATAACACAGGGAGCAGAGTCCCAGCGACAGGGCGATGTACACGAGGTCCACGCCGTCTCCAAACCAGTCGCTGCGGCCGTAGTGGAACGTGATGCTGCCCCAACGAAGCGGTGCAATGGCGTCCACTTGCGCGGCCAATGCCCCAAGGAAATAGCTACTGGCCAAGAAAATGGTTCCAACCATGATCGCCACGGATCGACAGTGGGCAAAGGCGCTAGCAACAAACGTTACCATGCCAAACACCCAGGCCGCAGGCAATCCGTCCATCACTGCAAGCGGCAAGCGCCACAAGCCATCGGTTTCTCCAATCACGAGCCCAGAAATGACCGCCACCACGGCAATGACCAAGAAGAAAATGAATTGCGTTAACAAAATGGCAACGGCACTGGCGCTGACGAGTTGACGCCGAGACAAGGGCGTTGACAACAAGAGGTCCATGCGGCCCCGTTCCTCCTCGCCTGCCAGTGTTTGACTGGCCTGCATCATGGCAAAAATTCCCGCTAGGACCGGAAGGACCGACAGGATTTGGCTGTCCATGTAGCCTGCAAACGTGGAAATGGATTGAGCACCCCCAAACAACTCCCGCGCCGCCTCGGGCAGCTCCTGCCAGAGTTTGTCAAATTCGGTGTTGCCTTTGAAGGAGGGAAAACTTGCGACGGTAATCATCACGAGAACGCCGATGCCAATGCTCCACCCGATGAGGCTGCCTCGGGTTTGACGCATGGCAATATCCAGCATTAGTCGCCATCGCCCCCTTCATACAGATACAATAGCGCCTCTTCCAAGTCCTCAGTCTTGGTTTGGCAGGAAGCCACAGGATGCTGCGCGAGCACTTTCACCAGGGCATCCGGCGATCCATCCATACGGAATCGGTACTGGTCTGGCCCATGAGACCAGACTTTCTCCACGCCCTCAATGTGGTGGAACGCCGCCGGCGGCACCGGCTGGGTGAAGGTCACGAACCAATCTTCCTCCAAGTCCCCACGAAGGTCTCCTAGGGGCTGACACAACAGTAACTTGGCCTGACGCACCAGCGCCACGCGGTCACACACTTGTTCCACTTCATGAATCACATGCGACGACAAGAACACCGTGGCGCCTCGGGCTTTGGCTTCTCGAACCATGCCGTGCACTTCTCGGCGAAGCAACGGATCCAGGCCATCGGTGGGTTCGTCCAGAATCAACAAGTCAGGATCGTGCATGAACGCCTGCACCAATCCCAGCTTCTGCTTGTTACCCTTTGAAAGCCGGCGAATTTTCGTGTTCAAGTCGGCACCGAGGCGCTCCACGAATGCGTCCCGCCTGGATTCGTCAATGCCGCCGCGAAGCCTGGCCATGTCGTCGAGGAAGATTTTGCCCGTGCGATTCTCCCAGAGCGCCAATTCACCCGGCAAGTAACCCACTTGGGCGCGCACATCAGGGCCATGGCTGTGAGGGTCTAGCCCCAAGACGCGGGCTTTGCC
>JBFJXT010000046.1:0-10905 GCA_041623015.1 Thermoplasmatota archaeon
CGATGTTGTTCCACTTGGGCAGCAAATTCGCTTGGGTCGTCCCAGAGCCCGGCCAATGAGTGGTAGTAGGTTTCGCCAAGAAACTCAACGTGCCCCGTGCGGGCGAGGGCTCGGAAGGATTCGAGAACGTCGGGCCGGTGTCGTTCTGCGTGTTCTAGGAAGACGCCACTCAGAGAGTAGGCGACGCGGAAGGCGCCGTTGGTGCGCTCGATGGCATCAAGAATCAGTTGGTTGGTGGGAAGGTAGCACTTTCTGGCGGCGCGATCAAAGATTTCCTGATTGGTGGTATGGTCCCAGTAATCGAAGCCCTCGGGTTGGCCAAAGGCGCGCACGCGGCGAAGGCGGTCCGGTTGGTGCACTTGGAAATAGAAGCAGATGTCGGTCATGGAGTCGGCTGGATCCAGCGGGGCCGGATTACGCTCCGGTAGGCGTCGATTGTTTTTCGGCAGGTGGTTTCCCAGGTGAAGGTGCTTGCTTCCTGGCCGCCGTTTCGTCCCATTTCTTCTCGGAGTTCTCGGGACTCAAGCAACCTCAGCATCAGGTCTGCCATTTCTTCTGTATCCCAATATTCAGCGCGCAGAACGTGATCAAGAGCTTCTCCTACGCCACTGGTTCGTGTCACAATCGTTGGCAAGCCGCTGGCCATCGCTTCTAGGACGCTGATGCCGAAGGGTTCGCTAACGCTGGGAAGCACGTAGATTTCGTTGTGTAGGTAGAAATCGGCCAATTCGTCGTCGGGAACGAACCCAGTGAAGTGGATGCTGTCGCCGAGGTTGTGTTCGAGGGCGTATTCGATGCATTCGCCAAGCATGTCGCCGGTGCCGCCGATGATGAATCGGGTTTGGGGGCGCACTTTGAGCACCCGGCGCGCGGCGTCAAGGAAGAACAAAGGGCCCTTTTGGCGGCAGAGCCTGGAGAGGTACAGGACAGTGTCTCGTTTGACTGTGTAATCACGGGGCTTGACGGATTGGAATCGGTCCAAGTCCACGCCATTGTGGATGGCCACGACGCGTTCGGGGTCGGCGTTGTAGAGTCGTTCAACGAGGCCCTTGGTGTAGCCACTGACAGCCACCACGCGGTCCGCTTTTTGGACGCCGGCCCGTTCGATGTCTTCGATCCAGTGTTGGGGAGAGAGGCCGGCGCTGCGGTCAAATTCGGTACTGTGGACCGTGAATACTAGGGGGATTTTGGTGCGTTTTTGGAGTTCGAGGGCGGCGGGGACGGTAATCCAATCGTGGCAATGGATGACGTCGGCGTCGGTGGAGTGAAATGCGTCCACGAGGCGTTGATTGTAGGTGTGCACGGAGGCGTTGAAGTCGCGGCCGTATCCTCCCCCGCTGCCAGTTCCAGAACCTTGTGCTTCATAGGGGCCAAGGCCGGGCGCCGCGTCCACTTCAGTGATGCGCAAGTGGTGGTGATGGGCAGACACGGGGCCACGCGCGGTGTCCATGCGAGGCATGTAGAAGTCCACGTGAATGCCTGCTCGGGCAAGGTCGCGGGTCAGTCCCAGGCAATGGGTTCCGAGGCCACCCGCCATGAAGGGAGGAAACTCCCAGCCCAGCATGGCGACTTTCATGGAGCACCCTCCGCTTTCTTTCTGGGCCGTGGCGTGGGCACTTTTGCGGTGACTGGAATTGCCTGGACTTTGCCTTCGCCGCCGCCGTCTTGGTCCGTGGCTTCGGCCCGCGCCTTGGTATAAGCGTGAACCGTTTGCACAAACGTCGAATGGCTCCAGACAAGAGGAACGACGCTGACGTGTTCGCCAGTGGCCGCCACCATTTGCTCCGGCAGCAATTCTCCAGGGCCTGCTTGTTCGGCAGCCCACTCAATGAGGTCCCGAGCGCGATCGAGGTTGCCGAGTTTGACGTGAGATTGGGCAAGCCATAGAGTGCAGATGATCCACGGGTTTTCTTCGCCGTAGTATTGGTCTCCCTCATACCTGGCGATCCCGCCGATGCCGCCGACCCAGAGTCGTTCTTCAATCGCCTTGACGGAGGCTGCGGCGCGGGGATCTCCGGGCTCGAAGAAATTGGCAAGCAATGCGGATGCATCGATGGTGCTGTCCTTGGGTCCGAGGCTCTTGTAGAAGGTTCCCGTTTCGCCGTTCCAGAGTTCGCGGATGGCGGCTTCTTGCATGCGGTCTGCGGCTTGATTCCAGAAGTCGCTGCGTTTGGCGAGGGCTTGACCTACATTTGCTGCGGCGCGAAGGCCTCGAACCACCGCGGCGACACTGTAGGCGCCGACCATTTTGTGTTCCTCCCACAGGTCAAAGCTTGGAAGGGGCAAACCGCGTTCGTCTACGAATTGCATCAAGAAGTCTGCGGCGCGGCGCACCATGTCCCAGTGATGCAGGAGTTCGTCTAGGTTGCCGGTGCAGTGATAGTGGTGCCAGGCTGCTTCCACGACCGCCGCAGTTTGGTCCACTTGCACGAAACTTGGCGGGTGCCACGTGGCGCCGAGGTAGCCATCTGGGAAGTGACGGTGTAGGAAACTGCCGTCCTCTTCTTGGCATTCGCCGGCAAACCGAAGGAACGCCGCGGCGCTTTCGTGCATTCCTGATTCGCTCATGGCTTGGCAGACGTAGCCGCCGTCGCGCCACCAGCAGTAATTGTAGCCGTCGCCATTGGAGCGGTTGGTTCGGGAGTCAGGGGAGGCGATGATGGCGCCATTGCTGGAGGTGCAGTTGTGCATCACGAACAAACTGCGGCGATACACCGCTTGACTCTGCACGGATAAATCGGGAGCAAGCTCGGGCCGCAAGTTGTCTACCCAGTGGTTCCAGTAGCCAATGGTTTCATTGGTAAACAGCTCAGGGTCCCGGCCCTCTAGGAGGTCGTGCAGGTGATTGACTTCCTTCAGGGACCTTCCCACGAGCATGAACATGTGCGTGGTCACCTCGCCGTGGGGCGGCACATGGAGGTTCCATTGCACAACACTGTCGGCAGACCCGTGGCTGATGGCGTTGCCTTCAAGCCTGCCGTCCTCGGCATCCACGTAACTTCCTCGAAGGCCCTTGAGGGTGTGTTCACCGCAGGTATAGTGATCGAATCGGGGCGTGCCGCAGATTTGGAAGTAGTAACTGCGCTTGTATTGCAAAATGGTTTGGCGCGTCGGCTCCCAGTACGCTGTGTCTTGGTAAATGGAGCCGCCAATGCTAAGGCATTGATAGTGGAACAAGCGAATCCGGCGCGGCGTGTCCGAAGGGTTTCCCAGAGTGATACGCCGAATGACGATGTCTAGATCCGGGTGAACCATGTCGTCAAGGGTCACGTTGAGGCCGAGGCGTTCGAGGACGACGCGAGTGGCGTTGGAGCCCTCAATGTAGCCCACATGCGTCGGTGGGTCGCCGTCTTGGTCAACCCAGCTCATCGCCTTGGCGCCTTCATCGTAAATGCCAAGCCGTGCGTGTCGCAGTTGTTGGTGGAGCCCCGGGTAGGGGTAGAACAGGTCCGTCCAGCCTCCGTGCTCATCAACGGTGAGCAGGATGCGGGAGTTCCCCGCCAACAGGGAAATCATCAAAACCACAGTGCTTGGCAAATTGGCATAAGGGTATGGTTCACACGCGGCGCGGAGTCATTTTCGCGGCGCCATTTTCGCCAATGTGTGCCGCAATGGTTGTCATCAAAAGATTTCCTGAGGCCCCGACCGAGGAGCCTTGATTGGCCGCTCGGGCAGGGTTGCTAGGGGTACACCGGGACCTCAATGGAATCCGACGCCACATGCATGGTTGCCGTTTGGTGTGCCAGGCAGAGCCGTTCACTCGTGCTCCATTCGAGGAGGTAGCCCGCTAGGTTTCCAGCATTCCATGCGTCCCCTGCACCGGTAAGTCGCTTGGCCACCGGCGCTTCGTCTGGCAGGGGTTCTCGGTGTGAATCGCCCTGCGCGTCAAAGGACGCCGCATCGACTCGGGTGTGCAAATCGATGCGGATTCCCAAGTGCATAGCTAGGGCTTGGGCGGCGCGTGACGGCGTTAATTTTTGGCCCGAATCATCTGGGGGGACCACCAGCCCGGCGGCGGTGGCAAATGCGAGAGCCTCATTGTCATTTAGGCCCCAAGCAGTAATGCGGTCCCAAATTCGACGGTCCGCTAGAAACTCGGGTGCCTCATCCATGCGATGTCGAGGGTCGCCCGTGTCTATGTACAACAACCCCTCCGATTCATCCATGCGTTGTGCGATGGCGGCGGTAAGTGCGGTTCCGTGCGGGTTTTGGCTCCAATTGGTCACCGCGACCGCGTCCGCCGACTCGATGGCGCTCCACGTCGCCGCATCAAGGGACTGAGGCGTGAAATCCACAAGGGGCCCGGGATTACTGAGCATGACATTGGCCTCGTCACTTTCCAAAGCAATGGTGCAACCAGCATCGGGGCCAATTTTTAGCAGCGACATATCCAGAGGAATCCCTCGGGCCGCGTGCTGCAAAAGGTGGGCGCCCAGTTCATTGGTTCTTGCCGCAAGGGACACCTGGACACCAAGCATGGCAAGACCCAGGGCAAGATTTGCGGCATTGCCACCCACTCGAAGTTCGGGCGGACCCACGGGCACCGTTCCTCCGCCTCGCTTGACTACCGCGTTCATGTCATGGTTAATGTGATTCCATGAACCCACAGGCACCAACGCATCAATGTAGAGGTCCGGCAGCACCACTACTCGTTTCTTGCGAAGCTTTGAAAGAGGCCGAGCCGGCACTGCCATGAGCTTGATTTGACTCAGGAGGAAAAGGCGTTTTTGCTTGACCCTGGCGTACTCAGTGCCCTCGGCTTCGTCCCTGTATCCCCTTGTTTGGTCTTGGCCCATTGAAGTTTGAGTCATGGACGCGTGAGGCAGCAAGCGGCCTGCACCGAGTGCCGCCAGGCGTGCGCCATGGGAGACCACCATGAATTGGGCACTGATGGCCACCGCCATGCTAGACTTCCTCGCAGCGCGACCGTTTCTACCGGCTGGAAAGGGAGGGATGATCTTGATTCTTGGCGGCCTCTGCGTTCTTGGCGCAGCGCTCCTCATGTCCCTAGCAAGCAGTGTTCGGGGCGCCCCAGCATCACCCTTGATGCCCCATGGTCGACGGCGTCGCAAGCCCGTGGAGATGATTTTCCCAACCAATCCCCGAGGCCCCAATCCGCGTTGGGTTCAGCGCCTATTGGCCCAAGCAACCCAAGCGGGACTTGGCACGGGCAAACTGATGTTAATGGACAAGCGACGGTGCCGCGTCCGCATCGAAGCGTGCCGCTCCTGCCGAATTCATGGTCAACAAACGGGCGGCTGTGAAGTGGAGCGCCGATGGCTTGAGCTGGCCGCCAGCCGCATCATGCACGGAACCACAGTGGAAGAGCACGCCTGCGACCCCGCCGGAGACGGCGCTTGCGTGTTCGACATCGTACGGCCCGTTCGATTGACAAGGAAGGAGCAACTTCAAGCCGATCGCATTGAGCGCACCAAGCTCAATCCCAATGCCCGCCGCGCCTTCATGGGTGGGCTCATCGGCGCAGCTTGCGGATTCGTCACCTATTGGATTGGCGCCGCCATCGTCGCCGCCACGGTTCTTGCTGCAACACCCGTGGAGAGTCTACCCGGTGAACTATCCAGGCCTATGAACACGTTCACTTACTGGGAATTGTGCATCGTTGCCACCGGCGCCCTTATTGGCGCTGCAGTGGGCCGGTACCGCTGGCGCATTGCCGGCCTCATGAGTTTCGTCGCCCTGCTATCACTCACGGCCGGGTACCTTGCGTACTCACTTGCCGTGTCGATTCCTCAAGTTCCCGTGGGGCAGCGCTGGCTCAGTTACCTCTTGCTCGCAGCAGAGACCGCGGGCCTTGGCCTCGTTGTGATTTTTTCATTCTACTCCGTGGATGCAGCCACCCGCCGGCGCTGGGCAAGGACCCCCCGAGAACGTCCATGGGATCCGGACTTCAAGCCAAAAATTGCCCTCCAAGTGCCGGTGTTCAATGAGCCAGCGGAGATGGTGGAGCAAACCATTGCCCACTTGCTTCAGCAAGACTACCCGAAAGATCGGTTCGTGGTGGTGGTCGCCGATGACAGCACCGATGAAGTGCTTCGTGAACGCCTCAAAGCATTCTGCGAACGCAACGGTGCCTACCACGTCACCCGCACCAAGCGCCATGGATTCAAGGCAGGCGCCCTCAACCACGTCACCAATTTACTCGCTCCAGACATCGAGCTGATTGGCATCGTGGATGCTGACTACTGGGTGGATTCAGATTTTGTCTCCAGCCTCGTGGGCCACTTCATCGACCCCTCCATTGGGTTCTTGCAAACGCCCCAGGATTACCGCAACGAAGGTGAGTCCTTCCTGACGCGCCAATACAAGCGCGCGGAGGCGTACTTCTACCACGCCATTATGCCCAGCCGAAACGAAGAGAATGCAATCATTTTCTGCGGTACCATGGGCATCATCCGCCGCAGCGCATTCAACCAAGTGGGCGGCTTTGCAGAAGATCAAATCTGTGAGGACGCCGAAATCAGTGTCCGACTCGTCGCCTCTGGGTGGAACTCATTGTACGTGGATCGCACCTACGGCCACGGATTGATGCCCGCCGTGTTTGAAGCCTACAAGAAGCAATTCCACCGCTGGGCCTTTGGCAACGTGAAAATCCTCTTCTCTCGCTTCGGCACCATCCTCGGCTCGCGCATGCACCGGCGGCAAAAACTGGACTACCTCGTCTCCAATTTGCATTGGTTCGACGGTATCTTTGTCGCCACCATCGCCGGCATCCTGCTCTACCTAGGCCTCGGAACGGTGCTTGGCTACGACGCCGTCACCCACCATCAGCGGGAGTTGGTGCTGTTGTCCTTAGTGCCAATTTTCCTCTTAGTGGATAGCGTGGTACGCCTGCACCTAGTCCTGGCAAACGCCGGGCATATCCGGGTCCGAGACGCGCTCATGGTGCAGGGCATGTGGTTTGCCATCAAATTCACCAACCTCGTCGCGGTGCTCAAGTGCATCCTTGGATTCAAGACGCCGTTTGTGCGCACACCCAAGGATCCCGGTCATCGGCTGGGTCGATTTGCGGCGCTGTTTCGAGCGGTCCGCATCGCCAAGGTTGAGACCCTCGTCGGCATGACGCTCGTGACCGTTGCAGGCTTGAATCTAAACTCAGTGATTCTAGAATCCCCCACACTGATTCTGCTACCCGCATGGCTTGCGCTGTATGGATTGTTCTTCCTCTGCGCCCCGATCTACGCGTACCTGTCCTACCGCAGTCTTGCCGTGATGACCTACCAAGGCATTCCCCTGGGTGTGAATCATCACGTGGATTCGGAGCCAGACATGGACGCACATCCAAGGCGCATGCGTCCACTGCAAGCGGTCCGTGCGCTTGCGGGCGCAGGGCGACGATAGGATTCACTCAGGGGTTGACGATGTTTCGTCGGCGTCGGACTCGCCACTCCGCGCTTCTGGCTTGGGTGCGGGATGGAGCCGTGTCTTCCACCTCGCCACGAACCGATCGTCCAAGTCCTTGCCCGGATCCAAAATCACCACAGGCGTTCCCGTGGATTCCCGAAGCACTTGCAATTCTCTTCGCTGCCAGCCTGCAAAGCGCTGATGGGGAGCCGCTACGGCCACGAGTTTTGCCCCCGCTTCCTTGGCCACTTTCCCAACCGCGTCCGCGACTTCACCAACTTCACTGCGCCCTCGAGCCGCAACACCGTGTCGTTTGGCCCCATCTAGGAACGCATTGACAGTTTCCTGAGCTTGCCTAGCATGCATCACGAGCGCCGGGGAGCGAACGTGGGCCACTTCCATGCGCCCATCGATGCGCTGGATGAATTCGCTCACCCGATCAATGGCCGAGCGGCCCGGCCCGGCTCCCCGGGTGACCACCAGCACAATCGGTTTTTCTGAGTGCTCTTCGCTGATGAACTCCGGCGTGGGGCTCGGTGCTGGCAAATCCACGAGTTGACTAACGGTGCGTTGTGGGAAGGGGAAATGAACCCCGCTCTCGTCAAATCGTCGCTTGATGCCCCGAAGGATTGCATCCTGAACATCCGCTTTCTCCTGGGCGTGCCCCAGCCAGCAACGCAGCTCCATTTGCACCGCATCGTTGCCAAAGGCGCGGACCCGGACCGTAGGTTCAGGATAGGCGAGCACCCCGCGAACACCCCGCGCGGCTTCTCTGGCCAAGTGTTCTGCCAAGGCAACGCTGCTCTGGTAGCTGATGCCAAAGGGCACCTCCAGGCGCAATTCGCGGTGCGCATGATGGGTATAATTCCACACTTCTTGGATATCGAGGACACTGTTGGGCACCACCACATGCTCGCCACTGGTGGTTCGAATGCGGGTGCTGCGCAATCCCATCCCGACCACGTCCCCCCAAGTTTGCCCCACTTGGATGCGATCTCCCACGTCGAATGGCTTGTCCACGGCCAGGCTAACACCGGCGGCGATGTTGGCCACGGTATTTTGCAAACCAAAGCCAAGCGCCAAGGATGCAATGCCCAAGGTCGCCACGACGCCCACGGGGTTCAGGTTGTAGATTTGATCTAACCCAACCCAAACGCCAGCCAAGACGAGGGCCGCGGTCATGAGCCTCGCCAGCATCAAACTGGAACTGGTGGGCGGGGTGCGTCGCATCGCTGTGCCCACCACCCGAAGCGCCCGGGCAGCCGCCCAGAATGCCAGGACCAAGAGAATGAACACCAGCATCCGCACGAATTCATCGAGAAACAACTCGAAGCCGGTGAAGGGCGACGGTGACAGGATGGGGGCGGTGCCGTTCCCCGTATGGTTTCCCACGCGTGGATAGTTTTGACAGGAGTCTAGTTGAGGGTTGCTTCCGGTGGCAGCGGCTTGGCGCCGTTTGGCCGGGCCAAGGCGGCCTCCAATTGGCCACTTTGAACCTTCCAAAGATCTGCGTAAACCCCATCCTTGTCCACGAGGGCATCGTGCGCGCCTCGTTCCACCACCACGCCGTCCACCATGACCAAAATTTGGTCTGCTTTGCGAATGGTACTGAGTCGGTGGGCCACAGCGATGGTGATGCGGCCTTCGCGGTACGCGTGGAGGTTGGTTTGAATCAGTTCCTCGGTGCGGGTATCCACGGCAGATGTGGCTTCATCCAAGATGAGCACGGCAGGATCTCGAAGCACGGCGCGAGCCAAGTTGACGCGCTGGCGTTGGCCGCCACTAAGCTTCATGCCCCGTTCACCCACGACCGTGTCGTAGCCGTCGGGGAGTTTGTCGATGAACTCGTGTGCGCCTGCCACAGTGGCCGCTTCGATGACCGTCTCTAGTGGGGCATCGGGGCTACCGAGGGCAATGTTGTCTCGAACGGTGCCCGTGAACAGGAACGGCTCTTGGCTCACGAAGCCCACGTGTTGCCGGAACGTGTCCAATTGCACGCCCGCAAGGTCCACGCCGTCCACGCTGACGTTGCCCGATTTGGGAGCATAGTATCGAAGCAGGAGCTTCAGAATCGTCGATTTTCCAGCGCCCGTGTGGCCAACTACACCAAGCACTTGGCCGCGCTTGACGTCAAAGTCCACGCCGTTGAGCACCGGATCTCCGGTGGCGTATCCAAATTGGACATTGGAAAATTGCAGGCTCTTTGGCGATTCTGCCAGCGGCTTTGCCTCAGGAGCATCTTGGATGGCTGGCTTGGTGTCCAGCAAATCGAGCACTCGCTTGGCGCTGGCTTCGCTGCGTTGAATTTGATTCAGCAACATACCAAGAATGAACAGCGGCATGATGAGGCGCGTGGCAAACAGGACGAACACCACGTACTCACCGAGCGTCGGGCCAAACCCATTGAGGGTCAGGTAACCACCGCCGGCAATGAGTGCCGCATAAGCCAAACCCGCGATGATGTAGAGCATCGGCACAAACCGCGCTCGGACCTTGGCGGCGGCGATGGCGGCGTTGCGGTACTCGGCGCTCTTTTCGTCAATGCGGTCACGCTGGTGCGACTGGGCCGTGTACGCTTGGATGACTGGCATTCCCTGGATGTTTTGCTCCAAGATGCTGTTCATGGCACCCACCGCTTCGCGACTTCGACGGTACTGGGGCTGCACCCGCGTGGCAAAGAAGCGCACCGCAAACACGGCAAACGGCAGCGGCGCAAACAAGAGCAGAGCCAAGCGCCAATCAAGCCAAAGCAGGAAACCAAAGACGCCCACGAAAGTCACCACGAGGCGAACAATGCTGGTGGTGGCGTCGGCGAGGAAGTTTTCGAGGTTGTCCACGTCGTTGCTCATCACCGCCATCAAGTCTCCGGTTTGACGGTCCTCGAAGTACGCCGTGTCGAGCGTCTGAACGTGGCCATACAGCTTCACGCGCAGGTCGTGGCGCACTTTCTGAGCCAGGGTATCCCAAGCGTAGTCGCTGCTGGTTTGGAAAATAGCGAGGCCAATGAAGGTGCCAAGCACCGCAGCACCCCACCACATGAAATCAGACACCAAGAGCCTGGACAAGTCCCCCTGCGCCTTGTCGATGGCATCCACCACGAGGCCAATAATGACCATGGGCAGCAAGTCAAACACACGCGCTGCGCCATTGGTGGCCAAGCCAACACCGATGCGTTTCTTGTAGGGCAACACAAACGGCAGCAATCGCCACAAGTGCCGCCCAAGCGCGCGATCCGGTTCCTGGACCGGAGAAATGGCAGTTTCAGTCATGGCCCGAGCGACGGCAAGGGACTCTTTACCGTTCGGGCTGGGGCCAAGGGTGAAAGAAGGAGAAGGCCAAATGGCTCAGTCTTACATGGTGCACATGTCAGGCGCGTAGACGAAGCGGCACAGGGCGTACTGAATGAGGTAGTCAGAGCAGCCGAATGTCCTCAGGTATGCGGCCAAATCAGAGGGATCTCCTCCACTGGCTAGGAATTGGCGAGCGTGGAACGTGACGCCGTAAATGTCCACACACTCCGGGCCAGCAACGGCGTGGACGGCG
>JBFJXT010000047.1:0-10854 GCA_041623015.1 Thermoplasmatota archaeon
CAAGTTCCCCATGGGGCAATTCATGGGCGAAGTGATGCAAGACCCCGCCATGCGATCCCTCGGCAAGGCAGTGCAAGGTTTCACTGGAAAACTCCCTGGCCAAGTGAACCAATTCTCCGATGCGCAAAAGACCGCGTTGCTCAGCGCCATGGATGAAGCCGACGTGCTCCAGGCTGCGGCAGAGTTTGTGGCCTCAGAAGTGGGCGTTGACGAAGTCCACGTGTACCGCGCCGATGACGGGGACGTGCCAGATCACCCCAAGAAAGGCATGGCAGCACCCCTCAAACCTGGAATTGCCTTAGAATAATTAGGCCCAAAAGTCCATTTTTCCCCTCTTGTTCCAACACCGTTGCAGGGAGCAACCAAAAGAGTCAAATATTCCTCAATCCGCATTCCCTGTTGATGACAACGAATCGACCACATGCAACAACAGACACGCACGACTATTACTACTGGTAAAAACCAGTCCCGTCGTCGAGCAATTAAGGCTCCAAGCGACGCTTTCCAAGCATCTTCGCATAGACCTTGTTTGGAAATCCCTCCAACGCGCCGTTGAACCGATTCACGTCATCGATTCCGGCACCTTCCTTGACCGCAGCGCGCTCTAACGCGCCAAAGCGGAACCAATACCACACAAATCCACCCGCACAATAGAGGGCAAAGCCGTACAGCCACAGGGTCCAGAGGCTCCACGCACCCGGATTGGTCTCAATCACTGGGTCCGTTACCTCAGGGCGCCGATTTATAGGGGCACCCCATCGCGGGCGACCGTCCCCATGGCCGACGACGAAGCGCCGACGCAAATGAACCCGTACGAGATGGCTCTCGTGCAGCTGCGTCACGTTGCAAAGCGGATGAAATTGGACCCGAATGTACACGAGGTCCTCAAGGTCCCCATGCGGTCCTTGGAAGTGTCCTTGCCGGTGCGCATGGACAACGGCACCATCCAAACCTTCACTGGATACCGCGTCCAACACAGCATGGCCCGAGGCCCTGCAAAGGGCGGCGTTCGCTTCCACCAAAACGTCAGTCTTGACGAAGTGAAGGCCCTAGCCATGTGGATGACCTGGAAGTGCGCCATCGTCGGCATTCCCTACGGCGGCGGCAAAGGCGGCATCATCGTCGATCCTCGCGACTTGACCCACACGGAACTGGAGCGCTTGTCTCGTCGCTACTTCAGTGAAATTCAACCCATCATCGGGCCCAAAGTGGACATCCCCGCCCCGGACGTGAACACCAGCGCCCAAACCATGGCCTGGTTCATGGACACCTACAGCATGAACGTGGGCCATGCGGTCCCTAGCTGTGTCACCGGCAAGCCCATCGACATTGGCGGCAGCGAAGGCCGCGAAAAGGCCACGAGCCGAGGCATCACGTACTGCATCCGAGAAGCGGCCAACGTCATCGACCTGGACCTCAACGGCGCCACCGTCGCCATCCAAGGGTTCGGTAACGTGGGTGGCAACTGCGCTCCGTTGCTGGACGAAATGGGCTGCAGTATTGTGGCCGTGAGCGATGTCAACGGCGCCATCCACAACCCCGATGGCTTCGATGTGCGCAAGCTCATGAAGCACATGAAGAGCACTGGCACCGTCATGGGCTTCCCCGGCACCACCGAGATTCACAACAAGGATTTGCTCGAACTCCCCGTAGACATCTTGGTCCCCGCCGCCCTAGAGGGCGTCATTCACCAGGACAATGCAGGCAAGTTGCAGTGCAAGATTCTTGCCGAGGGGGCCAATGGTCCCACGACGCCGCTTGCGGACAAGATTCTGCGCGACAAGGGCGTCTACGTGATCCCTGATGTGTTGTGCAACGCCGGCGGTGTGACGGTCAGTTACTTCGAATGGGTGCAGGGCCTCAATTCGTTCTTCTGGACGGAGGATGAGGTGAATGAGCGATTGGATCGCATCATGACCAAGGCGTTCCATCAGGTGCATGATATTTGGGAGCGCGAAAAGGACAAGGACATCGAGCCGGACCAGCCGCTTACCACTCGCCAAGCCGCCTACATGCTCGCTGTGAAGCGTGTTGCGGACGCGATTAAAAAGAGGGGAATTTTCCCATAGGAAAATTCGTCTTCGTTCGAGGCCAAGCTTGCTTGGCCTTGCAATGAGGGCATCTTCCCGTAGGGAAGTGCCTCTTCCTTCGAGGCCAAGCTTGCTTGGCCTTGCAAGGAGAGGGATTTTCCCGGACGCGCCTCTTCCTTCGAGACCAAGCTTGCTTGGCCTTGCAAGGAGAGGGATTTTCCCGGACGCGTCACTTCCTCCGAGGCCAAGCTTGCTTGGCCTCGCTTTGACCCCCCCTTTTCCAATCACTGCCCTTAGGAGCCCTGTCTGCCTCACGCGCCACGTGACCGTGGAGAAGGGCCGCTACAGTGACGCCTCAAAGCGCCAATTGTACCCTGTCAGCACGTTCAATTCCTGGTCGGCTCGGCCGTTTTCGGCGGTGCTTGCGCGCTTGCGGTTTACTCCGAATCAAGTGAGTGTTCTCAGCTTGCTTGTGACGCTTGTCGGTTTGTGGCTTGTTTCGGCTATCCCGGCTTGGTCCATGGTGGTGCTCGGCGCTGTCTTGGTTCACCTGGGCCTTGTTCTGGATCATGCCGATGGGCAAGTGGCTCGGCGGCGCGGGATGGGCAGCACCTGGGGCATGTACCTGGACATGGCGTTTGATCGCATCACAGAAGTGGGCTTGGTTGTGGCCTTGCTGTTTGCTGGTCCCATCTCGGGGACGCCCAGTTTCTTGCCGGGGCCCTGGGAGCCCATGGGTGCTTCGGCTCTGGCCTTCATGGCGATGGCGACCATTGGCGTCATGCAGCTCTGGCGGTTCCTGACGGCGTACAGCGATGTGTTGTATCTGCGGTCGCACCTTCTTGCGTCTGGCAGCGTTCCCGATCTCTCCAAGCGCCCTCAGCGGGTTTCCCGCCGCCCCTTGGTGCCTTGGGTGTTCAATCGAGATTGGGCGTTCTTGATTTGGTTCGTGGGCGTCATCTTGGGCCAGTTCCAAATTGCGTTGCTCTTGCTGTTTGTGACTCACGGCCTGATGTGCGTGGAGAAGATGATTGTCTTCTACATTCGCCACCAAGACCCGGAAGGAGACGCCTCGCGCATCTTGGACCGCGATTACCACTGACATGCCATCTGAGCTTGCCCGCGTCACTGGCCCCGACCTGATGATCAAGGAAGGTGATGCGATTCGCCTCGTGGGCCCCAATGGCTGTGGAAAGACCAGCATCTTGCGTTCACTGGCAGGGTTGACCTCCGCGCAGCCCCCCAACTCCGCGCAGGTGTCGGCAGGTGTAGAATTGCTGTGGCAGGAGGCACTGGATGGGCTCGTGGGCCTGACCGTGGCGGGTGAATTCAGGCTCCGACGACGAGCGGGAGTGGTTTCTGCCCTCATGAACCGCGACGTGGCAACCCTGTCTTCTGGAGAAGCACGGCGCGTGACGCTCGAACTTGCCTCCGATAGCCCCCATCCCTTGCTGCTTCTTGACGAACCCACAGAAGGCCTCGATTCAGAGGGGCGGGCGCAACTTCGAGCGCTTGTGCAAGCGGGGAAGCAACGAGGCGCCGTGGTGTTCGTGGACCCGCGCGGCGTGCTTGCCGACTTGGCAACGCAGACGTTGGAACTTGGATCACTCAATGTGGATGTGGTTCCAGACTTCTCGACGCCTCGACCCCCGGCCAAGGGCGCTCGATTGGAACACGCAGAATCATCCCTGGCGTTGGGCTCGAAAATCGTTCTACTCCCTACGCTCTCATTGGGCTCGGGTATCCACACGGTCGCGGGCCCCAATGGTTGTGGAAAATCTACGCTCCTTCGCCAATTGGCAGGCCTCCACCCTGGCTCGACGAGTCCTACGGGGGCGCCTTGGCTGCCGCCTCGAGCCCGAGATTTACTCACAAAAGCGACCGTGAATGACTGCCTGTCCGGCGCCGATCCTGAAGTCATTTCATTCTTGGTGGACAAGGATCTCCTGCCAAGACATCCTCTAACACTCAGTGGCGGGGAAGCCCAACGCGTGGCCCTTGCCATGGTGCTTGGACGAGACGCGAAGGTGTATCTGTTGGATGAGCCCGAGGCGCACCTAGACGGCGATGGTTACAGCGCCCTGTGTACAGTCTTGCAGCGAAGATCCAATCGCGTGGTGCTGATGGCGACCCACGATGAGCCCCTCATTAATGCCGCAACAAGCGTAACCCGAATGGAGGCAAACTCGTGAAGCCCACTCTCGCATGGGGGCTCCTCCTCGCTCTGGCTCTCCTGACGGCAGCCGCCCTGGTGGCTCCCTGGCCGGTGGCTGCAATGATCCTCGCTGTGTCTCTGGCCATGAGTCGCAAGCGCAGCGGTTTGCTCCTGTTCGTCGCCTCGTCCGTGGTAATCAATGGCTTGCTTCTGGCGTTTCTACGACCCACCGGAGCCGCCCTTCCACTAGGCCCCGTGACGCTTGGACTTGACGGCGCACTGCTTGGCGTGGTCGCCGCGATTCGGCTTTCGGCAGCGCTTGCACTCAATGTTGCCACCTTCAGTCGAATCATGCCCGCTCGCGTGGTGGACAGTTTGCACTTGCCCCCTCGATGGACCGCATTCATGGTTGCCGTGCTCATTGCTGGCCAAGACTTGGCAAGAGACTACGCCGGGCTTCGAGACGCCAGAAAGAGCCTCGACGAATGGCCCAGCACCCGACTTGGAAGCATCCGGGCCGCGATGGGTATCCTCCCCATGTTGATGGTGCTCGCCGTTCGCCGTGCTGAAACTCGTCAAGATGCCCTACGCCTTGCGGGCATCAGAACCAGCGCCCGATTTGCGCCCATTGTTGCAGTAACTGCCCTTGGGGTGGCGGGCCGCCTCGCGTTTGTTGGCCTTCCCAACGTGGCATTGACCTACGTGGTGGTGTTTCTGGGCGGCATGGTGTTTGGGGCCCGCGTGGGGGCACTGGCGGGATTTTGGAGCATGGTCTTCTCCAATTTTTTCCTCACTGGACTGCTTCCCTCGGCGTTCGCCAACGCGCCCGCCATGGCATTGATTGGATTGCTTGGTGGCTTGATTCGGCCTTTGGACGTGTCCGGCGCCAACACCATGGATCGGTGGACCGGCCGCATTCTAGCAAGCATCATCGGCTTCGTTGGCACCCTACTGTTTAGCGCCACTTCCGATGCCCTGGAGTGGGTACTGGTTCCTGAGCTGCGCGGCGGCGCCGACATCCTCGTGGCCCGCATCATCGCAGGTTGGATTTTCAATATCCTTCCAGCAGTACTCAACGCCGTGTTGTTTGCCGCGACCGTGGTGCCGATACACGGGGCATTTCGCGCCCTTGAATCAGGTGAAAAGGGGCACGAGGCTTCGAATCGGGTGGCCTCCACTTAGCGCCACTGCGGCTTCTGCCGTGGCCCACGTTGGGTTTGGGTCGTTTCCACGGGGCGTTCGATGGATGCTACCATCCTCTTGCTGCGCCGACAAGATCCAAGCTTCGGCTCCCGGGTCAGGAGTGCCAAGGGCATTCATGATGGTCACGGCCCATGCGGTGCTGTGGGTGTTGGAGCCAATTCGGCCATCCGAGTATGCACCGTCTGCGCCTCGGTGCTCCATCACGTTGATGCGTAGGCTTTCGAGGTCAATACGCTCCAGAGCTCCGTGCGCTGCGAGGGCAGCTACGGCAAACCCTGTGCAATCGAGGCTGCGGTATCCAAATTGACACGGAAACGACCCGTCCGGTTGCTGCAAATCAACGAGGGCCTGGACCACATCATCGGCAGGCACGCCAAGCGCGTGTGCAGCAAGCGCCCAGAAGCCAAGGGTGCTGGCGGCGGGGGAGGCAAGCACAATTTCGCGTCTTTCTTCGAGGTCCTGAACAAGATCCACGGTACCCCTCTGTGAATCATTGTGATGCCGAATTCCATGGATGGCGAGCGCGTGCAAGGCGCGCAATCCACTGCTTGGTTTTTCTGCATCCGGCATCGGGACCTCAAGGGTCGGATTGTTGAGTCGGTGACCCTCGGCCGCAAATGCCTCGGCAATTTCAGGCGTCATGGGTTGGCCCTCCAGGTAACCTAACGCACGTTGAATAGGATCAGCCGGGTCAGTCGGCGGCCCACCAGTGCCCTGCATGGCGGCGGAGGCGACAAGGAGCACGAAGAGGGCGCCCACAAGCCAGGCTGACCGATCCACGGGTTCGCGAGCAAAGCCGCAGTGAAAACTTCATTGACCAAACGCAACTTGGTTTTCATTGCATGCAAGGAAGCCTGTCAGCCTTGGCCCAACGCGGAGAAGGCACCCGTCTTGCCATCTTGTCCCTGATGCTCGAACACCCTGCTGGCAGCCGACAAGCGATGGGAGACGCCCTTGGCATCACGGCCCAAGCAGTCAGCGCACAAGTTGCAGATTTGCGCGAACGAGGCTGGCTAGACGGCGCCACGGGCCAGCCTACCCCTGCCGGCGTGCAAGCACTTTCCGAAGGCATCGGTCGATTTCGCCGCGCCCTTGATGCCTTGCAGCAACCACTCTCTCCGTTAGGTGCCGTGAGTGCTCAAGCTCGATGCACCCTTCGCGCAGGTCAAACCGTTGGCCTATGGATGGAACAAGGGGACCTCATCGCCGACGACAACCTCACCGCCGGCAGCCAAGGATTGGTCACGGCGGACGCGGCGCCCGGAGACGAAGTGATTGTTCAGGGACTCACCGGCATGGTGCCGCTTCAACCCGGAACGGTCACCATCGCACGGCTTCCGGGACCCGCAGAGGGGGGCACGAATGCCATAGACGCCCAAGGTGCCCAAGGGATGGTACCTGAGCAGGCCCGAGTAGGAGCCATTGGCACAGGCGCCCGCATTTTTGCCGAGCGAACGGGCAGACTCGATGATGCGTTTGGAGCCGAAACAGCCGCCCGAAATGCAGCCCTTCGAGGCGTTGACACATTCCTATGGGTGACCTCCGATCGACTGGCCCAGGTGCTTGAGGGCCTAGACGAGGAAGGTCTCAAGGTGCGCCTCATTGACGTGATGGAACACGAGGCCCCCGGCAACTAAGGATTGGAATGCTCCCACGGCACAGAGTTTGATTGACTCCGGCGCCACATCAACCAAGTGACAACACCTGCAGTACTCAGCACCACAGCACCGGCTAACCACCACAACCAAGACACGCCTTGGGCTTCTTGAATGGCCACCACTTCGGGCGGGGTGTCCTTCTTTGGCTCCGGCGCCACGAGTGGGTCGGTGCCACTGTTCAATTCGACGCTGTCCGACACGCCATCTCCGTCTGAGTCGCGATTCAAGGGATCGGTGCCAAGAATGGATTCTTGCCCATTTGGCAACCCGTCGCCATCTGCATCCGGGTCCGAGTTGTCTCCTACGCCATCCCCGTCGGTGTCAAATTGCTCTGTTGGATCCAAATAGAACGCATCCTCGGAATTCCTGACGCCGTCCCCGTCTGCATCATCATCTGGTGCCCCCGATTCACAGGCATCCCCAATGCCGTCTTGGTCCGTATCGGCTTGATTGGGCTCCTGGAGATCAGGGCACGTATCGAAGGAATCAGGAACGCCATCCCCATCCGAATCCCTTGCCGAATCCAAGTCCGCTGGCCGAATGTTTTGCACCACACTCGCTTGGGCGCCGCCGTCATCCGTGACGGTCAATTGCACCGAATACGTTGCAAATGCATCCTCGAATTGGTGAATCACCGTTCCATCTTTGCTATTGGTGCCATCGGAAAAATCCCAGTTGTAGGCTACAAGATGGCCGTCTGCGTCATGGGATTGACTCTGGAATGCCACCGTGCCCGCATCACCCTCGACGAGGTATGCAGAGAGGGCCGCGATGGGCGAAAAATTGTCCACGGATATCTCGGAAACCGCAGAACCAACCCCACCATAGGCATCAAAGGCAGTGGCAATCACTTGATGCGAGCCCACTGTTGAAAATCGATGCCGTACGTGCATGCCTTCAATTTCCTTGCCTTCAATCGTCCAAACGCATTGTCGAATGGCGTCACCGTCTTGATCAAAAACATCGCAACCAAATTCATAGGGATACCCGGTGGCAGCCACAGAGGGTTCCGATCGCAAAATTTTCACCGTTGGATTGTGATTGAGGATGTTCACATCTTGGCAATTCGTATCCGAAGAGTCGTGATCATCCACCACGGTCAAGCAGAGCCGATACACTTGCCGCTCTGAGAAACTGAGGGATGTCGTGCCATCCTCAATGGGCTGATCATTCACGGTCCAGAATCGTTGCAAAGCGCCGCCATCGGGGTCAACGCTTGCATCGTTGAGCGGTATTTCATCCCCCGGATAAGCTGAGTCTGGAATCAACGGCGCAGACGTTGGAACCTCATTGTCAATGAGCACTTGCTTCTCGGCGACCGAGACGGCGCCCGAATCGTCAGTGACCGTGAGCCTCACCGTGAACGTCCCCTTGGAATCGAACGCGGTGCTCAATTCTGAAGCGGTCCCATCCACGACGTCATCCGCAAGAACGTCCCACTCACGGCCAACAACGTTGCCATCTTGATCCGTACTGATGTCCGTGAAGGTCCAAGAAGCACCCACATCGCTTCGCCCAGACAGGGTAAAATCAGCTACCGGCAGGATGTTTGGAATCTCAATCAAGTGAACCTGACATGGCTCCGCGATGCCACCTTCTGCATCATAAGCCAAAAAGAGCAGCACTTCATCATGGTTGCCCGAAATGGGTAGGCTCACGGAGAACCGCTGAGTGGTGCCAAATTCCAACTGTGTAAACGTGGCCTCACTTGGCAAATTGGCGGCATCCAATGAAACTTGAGCATCAGCTTGACTTCGGGCCCCCACTTGGAATTCAACAAGTCCACCCTCTTTGGCCACGAGCGTTTCATCGCAAGGCGTCACCTCAAGCCAGATTGGAGGATCAGGCACCTCTTCGAGTAACCGAATGAAGAAATCCACGGGGACCTTTCCGGCATCATTTTCCACCGAGACTTGGACAGAGTACAACGTGGAATCATAGCTGTCCTCGGCGAGGGTTGCGCCACGCGTATTCCACGAAAGGACTCCCGAATCCGCATCAATTTCGGCCGCGTGCGTCGCCTCAGGCGGTCCCGGGGGCGCAAATGGTTTGGTTTCCGTCTGGGGAGGACTGATGCCTAGGATCTCCAAATTATCCTCCTCCGGGGGGTCCCCGGCGCCTGCTTCCGCACCGTGGGCAAAGGAAAACGTCGGTTCGAGGGCCACAGCGGGAATTCGAATGTCGCAGTCACCTTCTGTAGGGCAGTTGACAAACGGCGGCATGAAGGCACGAGGGGATCTTGCCGGCGACACGCCATCAAGCGTCACCTTGGCAACCAAAGTCATGGGCTGGTTTGGATTATTGATGTGGTTTTCGCCTAAGCGGGCGCTGGTGGAATACTGCACGGACCAGGTTTCGGGGCCGTCTGCCGGCTCGGAAAACGACATGGTGGGTTTGTCGCCATTGCTGTCGAACATGGTGGCAATGAACCAATCCTGATCTTTGTTGATGAATTGGATGCGCCACTCAATGTTCACGTTCCCACCGCCCCCATCCGTGACGAGGGTTCCAGATTCGACGGTGTCTCCCACTGAAAAGTCATCTGCGTAGTATGAGGTTCGTGCCATGAACCTCCCGCCAAATTCGACCGTCAAGGGATCATCCGTTGTACGCCATTCTAGAGAGCCACCTCTCAAATGGGATGCGTGCGCAGCTTCCGCAACGAGGAGCAGCAACCCAAGGGCCGCTACGAACCAGAGGCTCTTGCGAACGAGATTGTTCGCGGGGCCGATGCGGCGGGTGGGTTGGTGGCACTCATTGGGATTCATGCGGATTCACTTCCAGTTTACCGGAGGCTCCTGTCGAGACTTAACCCACCACCAAGCAAAGGCCCCACCCACGAGGACGATGGTTGCAACGGCCCAGTACATCCAATTGTAATTTGGAGGGGGGCCAACCACGTCCTCGGTGAGTACAGGTTCTGGCGGCGTGGGCGGCGGTGCCGCCAGTGGGTCGGAGCCAGATTTAATTTCGTCTTGGTCGGAGATGCCATCCCCATCCGAATCGGCTCGCTTGGGGTCCGTTCCAAGGATTGCTTCCTGGGCATCAGAGATTCCGTCACCGTCATCATCGAGGTCTTCAGAATCCCCGACTCCGTCTCCGTCAGTGTCCAGGTACTCGGCTGGGTCGAGGGGGAAGGCGTCGTCCTTGTTGGGAACGCCGTCGCCGTCCGCATCTGCTTCTGGATCTTCAGATTCGCATGCATCCCCTACACCATCTCCGTCCAAATCGGATTGATCTGGATCAAAGTGGTCAGGGCAAATATCGGCGCCATCGAGGACACCGTCACCGTCTCGATCTCCTCCGGCCGCCAGCTCGGCGGGGCGAATGTAGCGCGTGAGGGTCCATTGAACGCCTTCATTGTCTGTGACGGTCAGCCGGACTCGATAGGTCCCATCAGGATCCGGGAACGTATGGGTAACGACGGGATCTCGCGCATCGGGAAGCACCTGGGCTTCTACGTCGGCTTCGTCGTCAAAGTACCAGGCAATGGCGGAAATTTCCACATCGTCAGTGCTTGCATCTTGGAACCGAATTGCCCCGGGGTTGTTTGGATCTGCAAACAGAGACATGGCCGCCGTGGGTGCCTCATTGGTCTCAAAAAGCGTGCCCCCGGGTGGAGTCCATGTGGTTTGTGCGCCTATATGATGAGTGACCGTGAGCGAAAGATCGTAGCCGCCCTTGGCTGCGTAAGCGTGGCGAGGTTGCGGGTCATCACTGGTGCTGCCGTCGCCAAAATCCCAGGCCCAGGAAACCACTCTGCCATCCAAGTCTTCGACATCCACCATGAAGGCCGTTGGAATTCGAG
>JBFJXT010000048.1:0-10854 GCA_041623015.1 Thermoplasmatota archaeon
CACAATCTCTCCGAGGTCATCGACGCGACCCTGCGCCTCATCGAAGACCCCAACGCCACCATGATGGATATGCTGGAGCACGTCCAGGGGCCCGATTTCCCCACGGGTGGCATCATTTACGGCCGCAGCGGCATCCTTCAAGCCCTCAACACGGGCCGGGGTCGCATCGTGGTCCGTGGCAAGCACCACATTGAGCCCATGGGCTCCGACCGGGACCGCATCGTCTTCGAAGAACTGCCTTACCAAGTGAACAAGGCGACGCTGCTCATGGCCATCGCTGACTTGGCCAAGGACAAGGTCATCGAAGGCATCAGCGACTTGCGCGACGAATCGGACCGCCGCGGCATGCGCATGGTCATCGAACTCAAGCGCGACGCCATCACCGACGTGGTCCTGAATCAACTCTGGAAGCACACCAGCCTCCAAAGCAGCTACAGTGTCAACAACGTGGCCCTCGTGGACGGCCGCCCCCGCACCCTCAACGTCTTGGAACTCCTGAAGGTGTTCTTGGCGCACCGGTTCGAAGTGGTCACCCGCCGCACCCAGTACGAATTGGACAAGGCCCAGGCCCGCGCCCACATCGTGAGCGGTTTGCTGACCGCCCTGGATCACATCGACGCCGTAGTCGCCTTGATTCGCGGCAGTGCCGACGCCGAAGCGGCGCGCACCGGCCTCATGAGTCAATTTGGCCTCTCTGAGGTTCAATCCAAGGCCATCTTGGAGATGCGCTTGCAGAAGCTCACTGGCCTAGAGTCGGATGCTCTGCGCGCTGAGTTCGAGGAGCTTCAGAAGAAGATTGACTACTACATGCGCGTCCTTGGCGACCCCGCCGAGGTTTACGCTATCATCCGCGAAGAGCTCCTGAAGGTCAAGGATGACTTTGGCGACGCTCGCCGCACCATGATCGAAGAAGGCGAAATCGACATCGATGACGAGTCCTTGATTCCCGAGGAACAATCGGTGTTCACCTTCACCCAGCAAGGCTACCTCAAGCGGCTGCCCCTGGACACCTACCGCGAACAGAATCGTGGTGGCAAGGGCCTCAAGGGTATGGCGAGCAAGGACGACGACTTCGTGGTGGGCACCACCGTTGGCAGCACCCACGATTACCTGTGCTTGTTCACCAACACGGGCCGCGTCCACTGGCTCAAGGGATACAAGGTGCCCTTCGGTAGCCGCCAGAGTCGCGGCAAGCCGGTGCAAAACCTGGTGCAATTGGACGAAGGAGAAACCGTGGAGAACATCATCCCGGTTCGCGACTTCGAGGAGCCCGGCGCACACCTGTTCTTTGCCACCAAGAAGGGCATCGTCAAGCGCACCGAACTTTCGGCCTTCAAGAATGTCCGCGTGGTCGGCATCAAGGCGATTAACCTCGCCGACGACGACCAACTGCTGGGTGTTCGCAAGACCGATGGCGAGCGCCACATTCTGATTGCCAGCCGCAACGGCCAATGTGTTCACTTCCTTGAAGACAAGGTTCGAAGCATGGGCCGGTCCGCCACCGGTGTCCGAGGCATGACCTTGGCAGAAGGCGACGAAGTGGTCGGCTTGGCTGTGGCAGAATCTGGAACCCAGGTGCTCACCGTCACGCAGAACGGATTTGGTAAGCGCACCCTCGTTGAAGAGTACCGTGAGACCAACCGCGGCGGCAAGGGTGTTCGCACCATCAAGGTCAGCGAGCGCAACGGCGGCGTGGTCGCCATTCGCACGGTCACGGGCGACGAAGGGTTGCTCCTTGTCACCAAATCTGGCATGGTGGTCCGTACGCGCGTGGCCGATGTGAGTCAGCTCGGGCGCGATACCCAGGGTGTCACCATCATGCGCCTGAGTGGTGACGATGAAGTGATGCAAGTGGCCGTTCTTCCGCCTGAGGAAGAGATTCCAGAGGGAGAAGGGCCAGGAGATGACGAATCAGGAGGCGGCGATGGCGCCGTTAGCGGCGAAGCTCCGGCCGGCGCTGTGGCTGCAGCCTCCGAAACTGAGCCAGAAGTGGTTCAAGAATCGGCACCAGAATCGTAGTGGTCCACCAAAATCACTAAGAGGATACACAAGCCCCTTGGCATGTGCGCAAAGCCTCGGCTCTTGTTATTCTCGCCCTCTTCCTTTCCCTTCCCGTGCCCATGGCGGGCGCAGAAGAGACACAGGTGCTCAAGGACGACGAGGGGGATGTCAAAGCGGACACGCTCATCGGAGTCGATGCCCCGGCAGGCACGTATGAATCGAGCGGCGCCGATTTACTCGCCCTCTCCATTGACGAAGATGACGCAAATTTCTGGTTCAATCTAGCCGTTGGTAGCATCGCGCCTAGCTCTGAAACCAGCGGGTCTGCAAAATTCACCATCGAGTTTTGGCACAAGGATCAGTCCTACCAAGTTGTCATTTTTCGGGGCGTCAACTTTGATGGAAGTTACAATTACAATGCATTCCTGCAAGCGTTCGACGCAGGCCGAGATCGGTTTGTGAATGTCAATCAATTGCCCATCGAAGCAATCAGCGCAACCGAGTCGTACCTCGTGACCGTCTCCCGGGATTTGCTACTGGATGGCAATGGGACCGCGCCTGTTGCCGGCCGCGAACTTCGATTGCTCCGTGTTCAATCTCAAGGATTTTCGAGCATTGGGCCCATTGTGAGCCTTGACCTGGTGAGCGTTTCCGATGTGATGCCGGATACCGGAACAGGAGATCCCTACGTTGTTCAACGGGGTCTGCAGCAAACTGGACACGCCTTCTTGAACAGCGAGGATCCGGTGCGATCAAGCAACGGTGAAGAGGCAACATTCGTCTATTACGTCGAAGCCCACAACACCCGAAGCGAAGTCGATCGATTTGATCTAGAATCGAGTCAAGTTCCTACCGGATGGGACATAACGCTCCCCGCAGCATCCCTTCGCATTGAAGGCAATTCTTCGGTGCGATTTCCGGTGTTGGTCACCACGCCCTTCGTGCATCAACACGGTGCATTCGAGAATTTTATCCTTGAACTGACCAGCCGCGACAATCCTAGGGCCGTGGGTCGGCTCGAATTGGGCATCCGCTACCTTGAGGTCCCACAACCGGCAGGCCATCACGACACGTTGTACATTCATACACGCGAACAAACGGATGTAAATGCGGGCGTTTTCTGCCTGGGCTGCCCGCCCCCGACGCGGGCTTTCATGAATACCGTTGAAGACTACGCTCTCAACGAGGGAATCGGAGCGCACAGTCAAAATGCGTTTCTGGGACTTGGTGACTGGGATTGGGCAGTTTTCTTGGAGCCAGGTCTGCAAATGGGTCTCGACTTCGATGTCTCCGAAACCCGCCCCATTACGTTGAATTTTCAAGTGCCGTTGACGGTGGACAATGCGGTCCTTGGGGGAAGTTTGACGCATTATGCCTTGGTTGAGGACAGCAATGGGGCATCTCGATTCGTCAGAACGACCCTCGCAAATCTTCTAGAAACGCCACCCCAAGATTTCCAAGGGGACGTAACTGTGGAAACCACTCTGGTGCCCACGCCCGATGCTGAATTCATTCAATATCACCGCCGCGCTGCGCTGGCACTCGAACTCCACCTCGATGGGACTTTGCTCACCGTGGGTGGCACTGAGGAGCAGACCCAACCGAAGCTCACCGGCGGCACCCTTCAGCTTCCTTTGTTTGAGTACCGGGATCCCGTGGATGATGTGTTTTCCGAATTAGCCGGCTTAACGCTTCGACATGCGGATCTTGCCGAGAAATTCGTCAATCCAGGAGATTCTGTCCTGTTCAATTTGACCCTATCCAATGATGGCGCCGTGGATGACGTGTTCGAAATCCGTGTCAATGGAACCAACCAAGAATGGGTTCGGGTGCTGGGGGATCAACGCATCTTCGTGGGTACTGGAAACGAACGGCACGTGGTCATTGCAGTTTCTCCGCCGGCAGATGCTCCGGATGGCGCCGTGATGGATCTCGTCGTCACGGTGGCCAGCGTGGCTGAACCAACGGTGCAAGGAAACGTTCGCGTCGTGGCAACGGTTGATGCATTGGTAGATCGAACCGACGAGGCCTTTTTGATTCAGGATGCAGAGAGTCGATTGAAGGAACAACGCAAAAGCCCGGGGCTCGGGGGCATAATGGTGCTTCTCGTCATGGCAAATATGGTCGCCGCGGTGCGCAGGCGAAGCCGATTCGCGCCGCTTGTGGAGTAAACAATAACTCAGGCACCAAGTTTCTTAAATAACGGGGAAACAAGGTGCGCTTCGATGCGTGCGATTGTCGTACTTATTCTCGTGGGTCTGATGGTTCCAGCCCCCGCCATGGCACAAGAGCCCACGGCGCTCCTAGAAGATCCAGAAGGGGACGAATCGATTTACCTGTTTGACGGAAACGAAGTGCCTGAGGCCAGCGGCACGTCCAAACACGCAGATTTGCGGGCCTTGTGGATTGAAGAGACTCCTGAGGACTTGATCTTCACGGTTGCTGTGACCCAGTTGGATGCGGCTACCGAGTTTAATTTCGTCATCAGTACCCACTTCGAATTTGAGGGCCGTCAGTATCGACTGGACTTTTTCCGGTCTGAACTTATTTCCCCTGGATTCCGGGTGTTCTTGCAAGAGATTGATTCTGGTACGGGATTTTCCTATGTGTTGGAAACCTGGGATGCAACGGTTGACTCTGGTGAAAACTCCGTCACGGCCGAGGTTCCCAGGTCCCTCATTGCCGGATTGTTGGGGGATACCCCTCGGCCGGGAACCAGTCTTGAAAACATCCACGTCATGAGTCAACTCAACAACATTCTAGGCATTGAGCGCGGCGCCGGCGTGGGCTCCGTTTACGACACGATGGGCGAAAGCTCCCCTGCTAGCATACCCATTCAATTTGGCCTTGAACAAACGGGTCATGCGAGGCTTGGATCGGCCACTCCTTTTCGCGTGAGCAACGGCGAAGCATCCACGTTCGTTTACGAAGTTGAAGCTACCAATATTGGCGATGAGCGTGACATTTTCGGGTTCAAAGTTGTTGGCGCCCCGAGTAATTGGGAAGTGACGCTGCCTGCTCAAAGCATCCGATTGGATGCCGGAGAAATGGCGACCATTCCAGTGGTTGTTCGAACCGCTTTTATCCATTCACATGGGAGCTCCACGGCGTTCCAATTGGAAATGAAAAGCGAAACAGACAGCAATTCTGTCGGTCGCATTGAATTGGGAATCCGTTACCCCGAGGTGCCTCAACCCGCGGGGCACCATGACCGACTCTGGATCCAAACCCATGATTCCGGCGTCAACCTGAACACGTTCATCAATTATGCTCTCTCTGAAACCCTGCTTGGGTCGGGGGATCAAGACTTCTTGACCATGAATGCCATGCAAGATGATGCTTCGGACGACAACATTCCGGTGAAAGGGAATTGGTGCGGAACGCATCAAAATGGCACCACAGGCTATGAGCCCATTTACTGCTGGCCTACGTACTTGGCACCGGGCTTAGAGATGGGCCTAGATTTTGATGTGAGCCGCGAAGGCAGCATCGAAGTCACGGTCCAGAGCGTCATTCCTGCACCGCATAGAATCACGGGCACGCTCATGTGGCAAGGCCCTACAGATGAGCCGTCGTTCAATGATCCATTCGGGTTCTTCCGGGAGTCCATGGTTCTTGCGACCCTCGAAGGAGACTGGGTCGACGTCCCGCTCAATGGTCAAGCAAATCTTGTGGGGCGAATCATTCCCACTCCAGATTCCGACTTGGTGGCGTTCCAACCGGGTGCCGCTTTGCTGCTCAACCTCCAAGTGGCCGTGGATCGCCCAGAGAATTTCTTCTTGGGTCCCCGAGCAGACAAACCAGACATCCTTCCAGGGGGCACGCTTCAGTTGCCGCTGTTTGAGTACGAGGACCCCGTCGGTGACATTTTTGATGCCGGCGGATTCGTTTCCTTAACGGCTGAGGCGCAAGAAAAACTGGTGAATCCCGGCAAGACCGTGGTTTACAATATCACCATCGAACACCTCAGCCCCCGCACCGAGACCTTCAGGGCTCGACTAGTGGGCAGCAACGAAATCTGGGGAAGCGTGTTGGGCAGCGACCGCATAAAGATCCCTGGAAACGGGACCACACAACTGTCTGTCGCCGTGGCAGCTCCCGAAGATGCAGTCGATGGAGATCGGGCCGATTTGCTTCTAGAAGTAGCCAGCACCGAGGACCTGGATGGCCGCGGTTTGATTCGGCTCTTGACCACTGTCGATGTGGATGCAGAGCACCCTGACGAATCGCTCACCGCCAAGAGCCTCGACAAGTCACCGAGCAAGAAGAGTCCCGGTGCGCCGGCGCTTGCCCTGCTTGTGGCCCTTGGTTGTATCGCTGCTTTGCGCCGTCGCGGTTAGCGCCGCGAAAATTTCTGCCGATTCTGCACTTTTTCCTAGCCTGGCGTCGTGGGGTTCATATCAGGCGCCATGCTGGGCAACGCAATGACGGACCGACCGATCCGCGTGCTTGTCGCCAAGCCTGGCCTCGATGGCCATGACCGAGGTGCCAAGGTTGTCGCCCGTGCCCTGCGTGACGCGGGCTTCGAGGTCATCTACACGGGCCTTCGCCAAACCCCTGCGCAAATCTCCAGCGCCGCCATCCAAGAAGACGTGGATTTGGTGGGTCTTAGCTGCCTGAGTGGCGCGCACAACACCTTGTTCCCTCGCATCAAGCAATTGCTCGTGGATGAGGGCGCAGAGGATGTCATCGTGTTTGGCGGCGGCATCATTCCTGACGACGATGCCGTGACGCTCAAAGAGAAGGGCATCGAAGCGGTGTTTGGCCCCGGCACGGACACCCGTGACATTGTCAAGTTCATCGAGCAACACCCTCGCTTTGCTGCCCGGTTCGCCGAGGCGTAAATCCCATGGTCCTGGACCTCGTTGAAGGCGTCAAGCAAGGCAACCGCCGCGCGGTGGCGCGCTTGCTCACCGAAGTGGAAAGCCACTCTCCACAAGCCGTGGATGCGCTGCGTGCCCTCCATGATCGCATTGGCCAAGCCCACGTGATTGGTATCACGGGCAGTCCGGGGACTGGTAAATCCACGCTCACGGATCGACTCATCGAGTTCTACCGACGAGAAGGCAAACGGGTTGCCGTAATGGCGGTGGACCCTTCGTCCCCATTCACGGGCGGCGCCATTCTTGGTGACCGCATCCGCATGCAACATCGCAGCACTGACCCCGGCGTCTTCATTCGTAGCATCGGGACCCGAGGCGCACTCGGGGGCCTTTCGGCTTCAACTGGCGATGCCGTGAAGGTGCTGGACGCCGCGGGCTATGATGTCGTCATCGTGGAAACTGTCGGCGTGGGCCAAGCAGAAGTGGACGTAATTCGCCTTGCAGACACTGTTTGCGTGGTCCTCGTGCCCAACCTTGGCGACGATGTTCAAGCCGTCAAAGCAGGCGTCATGGAAATCGCAGACGTCTTCGTGGTCAACAAATCGGACCTAGACGGAAGCGACAAGGTGCACGCTGAAGTGGAAGCCAGCATGAACCTCGGGCACCCTGACGAGGATGATTTCTGGTGGCCTCCCATTGTGCGCACCGTCGCTGAGAAGGGCACTGGGCTTTCCGATCTTGCAGCTGCCGTCGGCGAGCACCGCGCATGGGCCGAACGAACCGGTCACTGGCACACCCGCCGATTGCAACGCATGCGCAGGCAAGTTCGCGACTTGTTGCAGCGCTCCGTCGTGGAGTTTGCCTTCAAAGGTGAAGCACCCCGGCCACAATTCGTGCCATGGTTTGAGGAAGCGCAAAGCGGCAACGCAGCGCCTCAAGACGTAGCAGAACGCATTATTGCTGCGTACAAGCAAGCCTGATTCCAACGGCTTTGGACAGTGGATTTTGCCCAAGTTTACTCGACTGTCGGGCTTCTTGCCGAGTTCAAATAGGGGGGAAAAGGAAGGAAAAGAGGCACTCGAATTGCCCGCCTAGCTAGGCGCACTCTTGGTGAAGCTGCGCCAGACCATCAATGCCACGACAGCCATGCCACTGATGCCAAGCACGGGGCCCCATGGGAACACGGAGCCGGTGGTTGGTCCAGGCGTCTGGGTGTTGGGTTGGGCCTGGGATTGCAGTTCAGCAATGCCAGCGTCATCTTGGTCGCCGTAGACGATTAGAATTTCGTGGCCGTCAGGAACTTGCATCTTGTCGAGGGTGGAGATGCTGATGGATTCCCATTCGCCTTCCCATGGCTTTTGCCAAGCGGTGAGCTTGTGGGTTTCGTTGTTCTCAAAGGATCCGCCCCAACCTGCGTTGGCGTGGTAGTCGCCGCTCAGGGTGAGCTTGGAGGGACTGATGTCCATGTCAACGAACCTCAATGCATCGCGGAATTCAATGCATTCCTTGCCTCCTGTTGGTTCAAAGTGCCACAGGGATTCGCTTCCTCGGTGCATGTGAGTCTTCACCGGCATGGTGCCACCTTCGAGGGTGTAAGCGGGGTGGGGGGTGAAGAGGACGCGGTCGCCATTGACATACACCGTCATGGTGCTGTGCCAGTGGCCAGGACAGTCTGCGCTGTTTTCTGCGGCATTGACATTGTAGGCAACAATGGCGGCCCAGAGAATCAGAATGACCACGGGAACGCGGTACTTCTTGAAAGAGAACGGCGTCGACGTGCTCTCCTTGTTCTCTTCTGCGCGTTGGCGGCGTCGTTCTCGTGTGTCCGTTGCATCTGACATGGTTTCACTCCTTCAGTAAATGGTTTGAGATGACGAGTCGTTGAATTTCGCTCGTTCCCTCGTAGATCTCGGTGATCTTTGCATCGCGGAAGTGTCGTTCCACGGGATAATCCTTGGTGTAGCCGTTTCCGCCGTGAATTTGGATGGCCTCTGTGGCTGCCCACATGGCGGTTTCGCTGGCGTACACCTTGGCCATACTGGCCTCCTTGCTGTATCGGGCGCCTGCGTCCTTGAGGCCGGCGGCGCGGTGGATGAGTAATCGGCTCGCGTCAATGCGCGTGGCCATGTCGGCGAGCTTCCATTGAATGGCTTGGTTAGCGCCAATGGGCTTGCCAAATTGGTGGCGTTCCTTGGAGTAGGCAAGGCTTGCTTCGAAGCTGGCCCGGGCGATGCCGAGGGCTTGGGATGCAATGCCGAGGCGGCCACCATCGAGGGTCTTCATGGCAATTTTGAAGCCTTCTCCTTCGGGGCCGAGGCGGTTTTCAACGGGAACGTGGACGTTCTCGAAGAACAAGGGGCAGCAAGGCGCGCCTCGGATGCCGAGCTTGTCCTCGGTTTTGCCAATTTCAAAGCCGTCGAGGCCTTTCTCCACGATGAAGGCGCTCTGGCCCTTGTGTTTGGCGGCCTTGTCCGTTTGAGCAAACACGATGTAGGTCTCTGCGGGCCCGGCGTTACTGATGAACAGCTTTTGGCCGTTCAGGACGTAGTGGTCGCCTTCCCGCTCGGCGGTGGTTTGCATGCTGACCACGTCGCTGCCGGCGTTGGGCTCTGTGAGGCCGTAGGCGCCAATGCGCTTGCCTTGGAGCATGTCGGTCAGGTAGCGCTCGTGTTGGTCCTCGTTGCCGTAGGTGTAGAGGGGCCAACCGGAGAGGCTGTTGTTGACACTGGCGATGACGCCGGTGGAGGCGCAGCCGCGAGACAGTTCTTCGATGGCGATGCAGTAGCTCACCATGTCGGTTCCGGCGCCGCCTTTTTCGGCTGGGAAGTTCATTCCCATCAAGCCGAGTGCGGCCATTTCTTGCACGATCTCGGAGGGGTACATGTGCTCCGCGTCGATTTTTGCTGCCATGGGTGCCACTCGGCTGTCCGAGAATTCGGCCACCATGCTGCGAATCATGTCGTGCTCTGGGCTTTCCCGCAGGTCCACGACGGCGCCACCGGGAGGCGGTTGATAAAGGGGTTGACCGGTCGTTCCTACAGGAATCCAAGTGGTTTCACTGAACCCTTGGCGGAGCTCAAAGGCTCTGAGGGGCTCCCATGCTTGGTGTTGATTGCAAACTGAAGCTATCCTCCTGCTCGCGATCATGGGTGTTTGCCTCCTGTGGGTGGCGACCCTCTGGGGCTTTGCGGTGCGGGTTAAGAAACTGCGGCAAAACATCCAACGCCTTGACAGTGCCAAGCGCAGCCAAAGCACTCGCTATGGCCAAATTTCTGAGCAATTCATTCCCTTTGCCGACGCATGGCCGTGGGATTCCAAGCGATTCAAATTCCTCGGGGACCCCATTGACGGCATTCAATTCACCGACGAAGGCGTCATTCTCGTCGAAATCAAGAGCGCCAGGAGTCGCTTGAGCACGGTGCAGCGACAAGTCAGGGACCATGTCCAAGCAGGCAGAGTCACCTGGAAGGAAATTCGAATTGAGTAATTCAGTCCCCAAAATGAGGCCCGGCCATAGCACTGGATACCGGTGGCTCACCAATATGGGCATGGCACCCATGCGCCGAAGCAACGTAGATGACAGACGGATTCAGACGACACTGGCGGGGCTCGCTGGATGTGCTTTGGCTTGAAGATGACCCGGCGTTTGCAGATTTTGCAAGATCACTCCTAGATGAGGGTGCCCGGAACCCAAAGACAAACGAATTGCGATTAGACCCGATTCTCCGGTTGGCGCCCACTCTGGCAGACGCACTCAAAGAATTGGCGTACTCCATCCCTGACGTGATTGTCGCCGATTTGAACGTCCCTGATAGCAAGGGCACCAAGACGCTCTTGATGCTGCGCGAAGCTGCTCCCGTGGTACCGATGCTGGTTCTTTCCGGAACCGACACCTTCGAACCGGCTCTCCTGGCGGCCCTTGAAGAGGCGGAGTTCATGGACAAGGATCAATTGACGGCGACGAGGCTCTGGCGTTCCGTGTGTATGGCGATAACTCGAACCAATGCACACGTAACCTCACGGTGAGTCC
>JBFJXT010000049.1:0-10820 GCA_041623015.1 Thermoplasmatota archaeon
CCCCAGCCCCGTGGTGACCGACGAAGAACGTGCTCGCGTTGGCGCCGCCGTCTGTGCCCTTGCCAAGACCGTTGGATACACCAACGCCGGCACCGCTGAGTTCCTCTTTGAGAACGGCGAGTTCTACTTCAACGAAGTGAACACCCGCCTGCAAGTGGAACACCCCGTCACCGAACAAGTGTACGGCGTCGATTTGGTGCGCGAACAAATCCGCATCGCCGCCGGTGAGCCCCTTGGCTACACCCAAGACGACGTGGATGCCCGCAAGCGCGGATGGAGCATCGAATGCCGCATCAACGCCGAGGACCCCGGCCACAACTTCATGCCGACCCCCGGCACCATCAAACGCCACGCCCCTCCGCAAGGAAACGGCGTTCGCGTGGACACATTCCTGTACGCTGGATTCAAAGTTCCAAGCAGCTACGACAGCATGGTCGCCAAGCTCATTGTCACGGGATCCGACCGGCCCGATGCCCTGCGAAAGATGCGCCGTGCCCTTGCCGAGTACGACCTCGGCGATCTCGTAACCAACCGTGGCTTGCACCAGCTCTTGATGGAAGACGCACCGTTTTGCGCGGGCGACATGACCACCAAGTACCTCGATGAGCACAATGTCCTCGACCGATACAACGGCGTTCAAGCCGAAACGGACGACGACACCCGTGCCTTGCTGGCTGCCCTCGCGGCGGCCATGAGCCAAGAGCCCGGCGGCATTGACGCCTTCGTCAACCGCAACTATGGATTCAACCGAGCAAACGGCGACGTGGACGACAATGGCCACCGCATCCTCAACGCATGGGGACAACGGGCTCGCCGCGAATCTTCAGGAGTGTGGAACTAATGCGCTACGGATTCAAACTGGATGGACGAACCCACTACGTCCACTTGGAAGAGCACGCCGAGGGCGCCAAATTCGTCATCGAAGGCACCAGCTTCCAACCGGACGTTGAACGCCTCAGCCCAGGCCACTACCGCGTCAGCCTCAACGACAAGACCTTCGAGTTCCGCGTGGAAGATGGCAACATCCTCCTCGACCGCACCGTGCTGGACCTAGAGGTTCGCCGCGCTAAGCCCGAACTGGTTCGCGCAGGCGGCGCCGGTCGCCGTAAGGAAGGCAAGGTCAAGCCCCCGATGCCTGGCAAGATCGTCGAAGTGCACGTCAAGGAAGGCGACACCGTGGAAGAGGGCTCCACCATCTTGGTGCTTGAAGCCATGAAGATGCAAAACGACCTCAAGTCGCCCCTCACAGGCACCGTCAGCCGCGTCCACGTGAGCGCCGGTGCCAACGTGGAAGCGACCACCGTGATGGTCGAAATCGAACCGGCTTCTGAAGCACCCACAGCCTAGGGCCGATTCACTCAACGGTGTTGAGCAAGCATTCTCCCAGCGGATGCAAGGTTTCAATCATCAAAAGAGGAAGAGGAAAACAAAAGAGGGCCCTCGCGGACCCTCCTAGCCTCAGGCGATGCCTGGGCCTACTAGCGTGCATTCTTAGAAAGCAGCACTGAGACTGTAGCAGCCACGGGGGGTGTAAACTTCGCAGTAGGTGCGGTAGGAGATCCACATGCCGTTGGAGCAGTTGAAGCCGCCATCTCCGCCAGGCTGGTTGGGGCTGCAGTAGCGGCTGGAGCCGTAGCAGGAGACGTCAACTTCGCCGCCGCACTCGCCACCGAGGCCGTCGTTGCCGCCAAGGGTGTCGTAGCCGCCGTTCATGGTGACGCAGCCGCCAAATGTCTTGGAGGCGGGAGTGTAGACTTCACAGAAGCCGCGCTGGGTTTGCCATTGGCCGTCTTCGCAGTTAGGGCCAGGGTATTGGCTGGGGTCGTTGGGGCTGCAGTATTGCATGTAGGTGTTACACTGCATGTCAACCTCTCCGCCACATTCGCCGCCAAGACCGTCAGAACCACCGAGGGGGCTGTTCAGCTCACAGTCGTCCTTGGTGTCGCAGCGATCCAGATCGTACTGGAATGCTTGCGCGGTTGGGGCGGCAACGAGCATGAGCGAGAGAGCCAGAATTGCAGATTTTATGTTCATGATTTCACCGTGTCTGTAGACAGACAAATTCCCCACCTGCGCCTGAAAGAAAGCCGCTGCGCGGATTTTTAGTAAATCACTAGGTTACAAATGGAAAACCTTGGCGAGAACCAATGCGCAGCTCATAGCCGCCTGCCGGGGCCTTCTAAAATGCGCCTTGGAATTTCCCTACAGGATTCCCGGAATGATCGCCTTGCGCCGAGGGTACTCCGAAAACGTCTCCTGATACCACCGGTGATTTTGCAGGGCCCTCGGCACCAAATTGGCTGCCGTATACAGAGCAAATGCAGCACCTGCAGGACTCCAGGCTGCAAGGGCAAATCCGACCCATTCCAGCAATTCGCCAAGATAATTCGGGCAACTCACAAACCGATACAGGCCGCCCGTGGGAATCTTGTAGCCGGTCTCGCCAGGCTTTCTCAGATGCAACAGCACTGTGTCACTGTGCAAGTTGATCGCCATGCCCGCCACAAAAATGCCCGCGCCTGCGATGAAGCGGATGTCCGTGAGCCAAGCAACGCCGTAAGAGGCGATGTTGCTAATCCAGTACGCATTGATGGCGCCATTCAAGGTGTTGAACCCAATGGCAATGAGCGGCACCAGCAACGGCATCGGTTTTCGGCTCTTGAGCCGGAATGGGAACACGAACGTCCGGTGCACATAGTGAACTTGCCACAAGCCAAGCAGCACCAGCGGCACCAGTTCGGCGCGATTGGTGCCCTGCACGAAGACAAGCAAGAACACCAGCACCGCTGGCGCCTCCATCAAGATCCAGCCCACTCGATTGGGCACCGTTGGACCCCAGCCAGACCGAACATGACGACCATAGGGCGCCGTGATCCACATGAGCGCCACAAACGTCACCGCCGCCAGGGCCACTTCCAGCCAAACCCACGCGGCAAAACTCATGCCGCTTCCTCGGCAAACCACGCGTACAAATCCCGCACGGTTTCCTCAATGGGCCTCGGCGAGTGCCCTAGAACGCGGTGCGCCTTGTCATGATTGACCGGCGGCCCGTGCGCCAGGGCCCCAAGCGATTCGCGGGTAAACGTCGGTTCGCGGTCCATGATACGAGCCGCCAATGCAGCAAATGGAATGCCCGCATAAGCCGCCCATAATGGAAGCGTCCAACGAGGCGCCCGAACTCCCGTGATTGATTCTGCCACATCGGCAATTTGGCGAACTGACAAATGATGCCCACCAAGCAAATGATTGGTGGCATCCCCCTTGCGACGCGCCGCCACGAGGGACTCCACAACGTCACGAACGTCCACGAAATCAAACGCACCCGCCACCAGCGCAGGCATGCGCCCAGCAGCCAAATCCAACATCACCGACCCCATGCGACTCGGCGCCGGATCCACTGGACCCATGATGCCCGTGGGATTCACAATCACCGCATCAAGCCCCAAATCCACTTCCTCGCGAACCCTCGCCTCGCCCGCGGCCTTAGATTGATCATACGCATAATTGCCCGACCGCGTGCTCTTAGAAAATGACTCATCAAGCACCTGGCCCGGCGGCACGCTCGCTAGGTCAAACGCATGCACACTGCTCACATGCACCATTCGGGCACCCTCCAATCGAGCCGCCTTGGCCACAACCGCAGGCCCTTCCGTATTGATACGACGCACCGATCCATCCGGGTCCCCAACGATGCTAATCTTTGCCGCCAAGTGATACACCGTATCAACCCCATCCATGGCAGCACGCATCGAATCCGCACCAAGCACATCGCCCTCAACGGTCTCCACGTCCAAATCCGCAAAGGCACCCCGATTGCGATGCACCAACGCCCGCACCTCACGCCCATTCGCGCGAAGCCGACGCAACAAATTCACACCAACATGGCCCGAAGCCCCAGTGACCAGGATTGTCACAAACCCAACCATTAGCCCGCAGCTAATGAACAAACCGTCACGCCAACCACGCCAAAAAACGCGAAGCGACCCGCTCAAGGCGAATCAAAAAGTGTCCCTGGAAGACAAGGGGTAGGCGGGCTGCACCGGGTTCGAACCGGCGACCGTCGGATTAAGAGTCCGATGCTCTACCTGACTAAGCTAGCAGCCCATGAAGCCTTGCAAAGCAAGGTCAACCGCTTCCGAGGAAGTGGAGGTCCGCCAGGGACAGGACGCGCCGAGACTGGTCCCCTATATGGCCGTTTTGGGGGAAGAAACAAGCGTTCCAGGCCCCAGAGCCGCTTGCAGAACGGAGGGAGGCGCTCCCAGAACGGGCAGGTGCCGTTTCAAACCTGAGAGGCGCCCGAATTTTGAAACGCATCTAGAAGAGAATCGTTGTCCATGGTCCATTTTCACTTGGGGCAGCGCCAGGAGGGAAATTCCCCGGGCTCCATTCGCAGGAACTGTGAGGAGTGGATGAGTGTTCGAGGCAGGCCCCCCCATTCATGCAAGAATCGGGTGGCTCGGGTCTGGACTGGACCGATATGCGCTTTACGCGGAACCAATCTGAAATTACAGTTCTTCCGAGAGCTGCTTCAGTACTTTTGGGCCAAATGGCATCCACTACGCTTTTGTGCGCCAGAGGAATTAAAGGCCATGGAGGGCGCCCGAGACCACTTAGAGGCATTGCGCCGCCGGGCGCCAGAACGGCAGGATGTACATGCCCGGTGCGATGATGTCCACCAGCTATTGTCCGTGCTCGAGAGCATGCCCATGTGGAAGCGCCGTCATCGTGACCGCCTGCTTAGCCAAGCGGCAAGGGATATCTTGGAAATAGAGCGAATGATTGCCTAGCCGAGACCGACTGGCCCCTCGAACCTTTGCAATTTTGCCAGTCTGAAGTCATCTTGGGGATGGCACTGCCGCTAGCCCGCCAGAATTGGGCTTATCGCCCGAGAATGAACCGGGATTTCGATGGGCGCCCACTTCCGAAAACATATCGCCGATTTCAGCCGCCTTGACGACTCCTGCTGCGAATGTGGCCACGTCATCCCTATGGTTGCGGGCATGCCGAGAAGGATTACGCTTGTGACGCCTGATGCTGCGCCGGAGAGGCCATTTGCTCGGCAGTAGAGAAATTGGAGGCCTTAACGCCAATCCCATTGACTGCTGCTTTAGTCCCTTGAGTGGAAGCTGGCCGAACCTATCGGCGCGCCAACCAGTAGAGTGCCTTGCGTCCGAAACCCCGAGAAACGACGCCGGTGTCGCACAAATTACCCAAGTGACGGCGCACCGTCTTGCGCGATACACCGGTGACATCTGCCACCTGGCCAAGGCGCGCCTCTCCCGAGTCGGCGAGCGCTTTGAGAATCGGGCCAACTTGTTCGTCACGCATTGCTACGATCCAACGGCCGGCCTCTTCGCTGACACTCATGGGAAAAATATGCAATTGCCCGTTTCCTTCAAAGCTGCGCACATGGTTGTGCTCGTGCAACAATTGGAGATGGTAATGAATGGTGCCCCACGCAAGGTTCGTGGCGTTGCACAGGTCGGTCTTGGAGAGGCCCGGGTTATCACAGATGGCGTCGAAAATTTGCAACCGCGTTCCGTCCAAGATATTCATTGGTAGCCCTCCATGGAAGCCGGCCCCGGACCGCGCAGAGGTTGCGTGATCAGGTCTTTGAGGACGGCATTGTCCGTAATCTCCACGATGTACTCTGGCGATGCTTCCAGGCACCGCTGTACGTGATTTACTGCCTCCTCTTTTTTGCCTTGCTGTGCACGCGCAGTCGCCATGAGATAGTGCCACGTGGCATTATCCATGTGTTGGTCGGGACTTAGAGACTGTAGGAATTCGCAAGCTTCGTTGAAGCGATGAAGCGCTACCAGTGAAATGCCCTTCATAAGACTCGCTTCGGCTGCGAACTCTGGGTTGGCCAGGAAGCGCGGCGCCTTGCGCACCACGTAGGCATATCTTTCCCGATCCAAGGCGCGTTTGACCGCCTTGAACTTAGGCCTCTCGCGAATGCCAAGCAAGCCGCCAAGGCCGATGAACCCCAGCGCGATGGATACCAGCTTCGGAGACCACAGGCCGTTAGCGGGGGCCGTGACCGAACTTTTTGGTATTGGATCGCTGCCGCGGGGTTCTTTCTGGGGCTCCTGCGGTGCAGGGATCTCAACCTTTGTGCTTTCAACACGGAATGCTACGCGGTTGTCCTCGATGCTGAAGCCTTCAAGGCGACTTTCGGCATCCAACAAGTGGTCGCCATCTACAGAAATGCGCTCGGAAGCTTGGTGCAGCTCTCCAGACGCGTCCTTCATATTCCAGGGACCTACCGCATTGACAGATTTTGGCATCAAATATGCCTGTGTCTGATGAGCAGTAGTAGAGTCCACCCGGAGCACCGCGTCTTCTGCCCAAACGTGGGCCGCTCGGACCACGTCGCCGCTTCGAACACCGGGTGCAATTTCATCGGGAATGGTGTCTCCTTCGAATTCGTATACCAACTCTTCACCGTCGTACAGGCGGAACGGGAATTGCCGATCCGAGAAGTAAAGCGATCCCTCCATGGCGGCAGAGTGCGCGCCTTGAGCAACCCACTCTAGGCTGCCGACAACGTCCACCGTGTTGGCTGTGTGGTTGAGTTGATAGTCTGGCTCGTTCAACGTAGCCTGGGACGAAGCTTGAGCGCGCTGCCCTTCGCCGGCGAATTGTACTGGGCCCTTGTGCGGCATGGCCCAGAGTTTCAGGCCCGGGTGTGTACTGGAACCAACGATGCGGTCTCCTTCGAACTGCAAGGTCCTCTGATCACGACCTGCACCGAATCCACCAACGGTGTAGTGAGTTTCCGCTTCGTCTATTTCCACCACGATGCGAGCAGCATCGACGCGAAGAGTGGCCTCGAAGCCAGATACCCCGGTGCCCTGGACTGAGTACGCCAACAAGCTCCCGTGAATCGATGCTTCTTTGGAGCCCTCAAGGCCATCGGCTTGAATCTGGCCATCGCTCGATGCTGCCTGGGCGGACGCCGCAGTAAGGAAGATGAGAAGCGCGAGGAAGCGTTTCATTTAGATCGGGAGGGGGTGGAAACAGTGTTTGTAGACGTACACAGGGATAGGCTCGTTAAGATCGAGTCCACCCCATTGGCTGCAGTGCGGATAATTGGGGATAATGACGGGGTTGCTTGGCGCAGATTCCTCGCCTTGGGACGTGGAGGTAAGCACGAATGTAACCGCCATGTCACCTTCTAGGGCTTCTGTGTACTGATTGACCGAACCGTCGAGGTAGATGAAAGTGGTGCCGGCTTCTGTAATGCGCTGCAGCGTGTACATATCTACGTCGGCAAGAACCACCCAGGACAGCGTAACGTCACTTCCCTCAACGGAGCCCAGAAGGACAGGCGGCGCTGAACCGGCACTAACGGGCTGAGTGGCCAACATTGCAAGCGTCACGAGTATCATAATCCGACCCACCACAGGCAGTGCCATACGGTTGACAACTTAGCCCTGATTCGATGCGAGTGGCCCCAATCACCCAAGGGCGGCTGAGACTGGAGAAATTTGTCAAGCTAAATCAAGGACGCCATGAGCCGAAGCGCCCTCCACTTGTAGATTCAGGATTGTATTGGGTGCGACATCGCGACAGGTGATGTAGTGGTGGATTCCACCGCCACTGGTCTCGGGGTAAATGACGCTCCCTGTCACTCCTCCACCCTCACATGATGCGGGCGAATCAATTTCGAAGCTGATCAATGCGCCTTCTTTCAGGAAGAACGTCAAATCATAGGAGCCCGCCGGCAAGGCGAATTGCAGGTCCCCTGGGGAAGGCATTGTCCATTCCTGGGGCCAGGTGATGTTTCCGTCGCTAGAGCCTCCGCCATCGGTAATTGGAGGCTGCGGCTGCACATCATCCGATGAATCGGAACTGGAGATGCAGCCGGATATCGCCAGCATGAGGGCGAGGGCCATTGCAATTTGAAGGTTCATGATTTCTCCAGGGAGAATTCGAGTATGTAGCTGTTATTGGCTTTCGAACGGAGTATCATGGAGATGCCTTGGAGTGGGGTTTGGGGAAGGAGGTGGAAAAAATGCGGTCACTCTACCAGAGGATGCACCGAAGTATGGTGCGATTATCGATGATATCTCGGGCTAGGGGACCATAGTTGTAAACCAGACCACACCCGAAGCGAACGCTCCAGCAGGTAGGGTGCCCAACAACAGAGCAGTCGCCCGAGGAATTGGCCCGCCCACATTCTAGGATGAGTGTTTTGGGCCCTTCGAGTTCAAACCCGCAGGTTGCCTCAACTTTAGCACGTTGGTTGAAAACCGGGGGCGTCGTGATTGGAGAGCAGGTTTCCCCTACGCAGGCGCCCGGGATACTTGACCCGTGGCAGCCGCCTGACGCGTAAACCATGACGCCGTTATTCGTGCACGCTCCCTGGCAGGTTTGGCCGGACTGAGCACCCAACTGAACGAGGACGCCGTTATTGACGCATTCGCCTTTGCAGTTGACTTGGTTTGATCCCGTAAGGGTGAACTGCACAATAACTCCATTGTTAGTGCAGTCATCATACACCAAGCGCCCTTCACCTTCAACGAAAGCCGAGGCTTGTGGAATCAGAAGGAGCAGCAGTAGCGCCCCAGCCCATCCCGTCGTAGCGCTTTGCATTTAGTCTATTCCTCGGAGTTGTTCATCTGAAGAAGCTCGATCACAGCGCCGCTGCCTGCGGTGCACTGGTCGCTTCCGGGGCGAGCGCCGTAGAAGGTGATGCATTGGTCGCGGCCGTTCTGGGTCTGTGTCTGGGTGCATTCGCCGCTAGCAGCGACTTCGGAACCGGCTTCGTTCTCCTTGGAAGGGCCAGCTGCGACAGCGGCGCCGCCGGCGCCGGAGCCTTGGTCACAGTATTGGATGCCGGCCTGGCATTGGTACTGGTTGTTTCCGGTGGCGCTCACTTGAATGACGATGCCGTTGTTGTTGCATTGACTGTCACCTTGCGCGTTGAATTCGTTAGCGGCGACACCGGGTGCGGCCATGGTCAGCGTAATCAGGGCCAGAGCGGCCATTAGTTTGTGTTTCATGTTATTGATTCCCCCGTGGGACGAAGCAGCAAGAATGCCAGGCAAACTTAATCGAACCTCGATACCGTCGGCTCGAAGTGCGATGGAAGTGGGCCGAAGGGCGATAACGGCGGGCCCAATGAATCCTCATCGACTCCCTGCTTCTGTCTGCTAACATGGACGCCCCCCGCGCCCTCCACGTACATTGAGGGGCGCCGCCTAGCCAACTAGTGTGCCGACATTCCCCGCACGCCTCCGAGAATCGCCCCCACACCAGTTATATCACACCCCTTCTTGGCGCGCCTGTGAACCGTCTGTCCGGGTCCAGGGTCCTTCAAAAGGCCACTCCTGTGGCGCTTGTTGTCCTGGCACTGCTCTTTGCGTACGCACCCAGTGTCTTTGGCAGCAGCAACGGAATGAACTCCGAGAACCCTGCGTTCCCGGCGGATTTCAACACCTCCGGCTGCACTTCCTGCCATGGCGACCACAAATTCGCCGCGACCGAGAACAAAATTTCCTGGTCCCTCGTGGACAGTGACGGCAACGACGTCACCGGTGGCGTGTATGTGCACGACGCCGAGTACACGTTTACCGTGACCTTGATGGACGAAATTGAGGCCGACAAGGACAGCCACGCTGGCTTCTACATGTCTGCATCCCTTGGTGAATTCCACGAAGCCCCCGGCGTGCAAGTGACCGGCGGCGGCTTGGAAGTGAGCCACGTGGACGCCAGCCTCACCGAGTGGGTGTTCACCTGGACGGCCCCCGCTGAGGGCGCCGTCGCTTTCCAACTCCTCGTGAATGACGTGGACGGTAGCTTTGCTCCCGACGCCGGCGACAATGTCTACCGCACGTTCTTCGCCCTCACCGACGACCACGGTGCCCAATTGGGTGCTGCGGCCGAAGAACACGAACAACACTACGGACTTGCCCTGCCTCAGTACTGGCTCGGTTTGATTGCCTTGGCCAGCATGATTTTCGTGATTATGTTCGCCTTCGTGTACCTCAAGTTCGTCAGCCCTCACAACACGGACCAGAAGGACCGCTAACATGGGCCTGGAGATTCCGACCAACAAGACGCCTGGCGACACGATCCGCTCCACGCCTGCCGAAAGGCCGGCCTTCATTGGACTGTGCATCGTGGCCCTCACGGTCATTGAATTTGTTCTTACTTTCTTGGTGTTCGACGCCATTGGAAAGGGTGCAAATTTGGCCAGTGAAATGGACCCCGCCATCAAGGCGAGCTTCATGGGCGCCCTCTTGAAGTCCGAGCAGCAAGTGATTAGCTTGTGGCTGGCTGGAATCTTCATCAATCTCGGTTTCATTATTTTCCTGTACCAGCGCTTCTTCATGGACCACGTGACCATCGCCAAGCGCCGCTTCAGGAAGTGGGAAGATGAAGGGGTGCAACTCTGATGAATCGCCAAAATCGTGCCTACGATGCTTACGCCGGTCGTGAAGAACAGCGCCCGGAGACCGAATCGGAAGCCCCGAGCCTCCTGTCGCGCCGCGAATTTATTCGCAACACGGTGCGCTTGGCGGTCGTTGGCGCCATCGTCCCCGGCACCATGGCTCAATTGTTGCCTGCCATCGCTCCTGACGCCCTTGGCGGTGTCGGCCCTGGCCCCGTGGTGCGCCGCGACCCCAACACCAACGCCAAGATTCCCATCGCGCTTGGCGACCTAGCCGGCGACCCGCCGGTGGTCATCACGGCAGAATGGAACTTCTTGCCCGCTGTGGTCTACAAGGTCAAGCGTGCATCCCTGGAAGCCTCCGCTAGGAAGCGCGGCTACAACACGGCACAATTTGCCGTCCAGCACCCCACCGAGC